>JAHEYE010000024.1 GCA_023251695.1 Sphingobacteriaceae bacterium
GAAAATTTTTACCGTTTTACTGATGTGTGCTGCAAGCGCTGTTATCGCGATGGGTTTTTTCAGTAATTTTTTTACAAGAGAAGCAGATTTTATTATTAATAAAGGCGACAGCTATGAAAGGCTTTGGAAACGGGTAGACAGCTGCCAGAATAAAGGCTTAACCGAATCGGCATTAAAAATTGTAGAAGTAATTTATTCTAAATCCAAGGCCGACAATAATGCGGCTCAATTTGTAAAAGCGGTATTACACCGTATGAAGTTTGAGGCTTATAAAGAAGAGTTTTCTTTAGAGAAATCCATTATCAAATTACGTGATGAGGCTAATGCCGCTAAATATCCCATTAAGCCCGTGCTTCATAGTATTTTGGCTGATGCTTATTGGCAGTATTTCCAAAACAACCGTTGGAAATTTTATAACCGGAGCACCGTAGTAAATTTCAACAATGATGACATCACCACTTGGGATCTGAAAACCATCACCGATGCAACCATAAAAAATTATAAGCTTTCTCTGGAAAGGCCCGATAGTTTAAAACGCACCAAAATTGATATTTATGATGCTGTAATTGAAAAAGGAACAACAGAATGCCGGAAATGGCGACCAACACTTTACGATTTCCTTGCACACCGCGCGCTTGCTTTTTTCATGGGACAAGAACCCGACATTTCACGCCCCGCCAACAGGTTTACAGTTAACGATGAAATTTATTTAAAAGCTTATCCTGAATTTTTAACTGCAGATATAAAAAATCCATCCGATAGCCTGGAAACAAAATATTATGCTTTGAAATTAATGCAGGATGTCATCCGTTTTCATCAAAACGACAACAATCCGGATGCCTTAATAGATGTTGAATTATTGCGGCTCGATTATGTTCACAGTCATTCTCAAAACGCTAAAAAAGATACGCTCTATTTTAATTCGTTAAAAGGATTACAGGGAAAGTTTTCTGCGAGTCCGCGTGTAACCGAGATCGATCACCGCATGGCCAATTGGTATTTGCAAAAAGCAAATCAATACAATCCATTAGAAGGGGATAATTACAAATGGTACAAAAAAACTGCTAAAGAAATTTGTCAGCAAGCCATTAAAAAGTTTCCGGAATCTTATGGGGCTAAAGAATGCCAAAACACGATTGCTTCCATTGAAGCAAAAAGCATGAATTTGGTTGTGGAAGAGGTGAATGAACCAAATAAACCCTTCCGCGCCATGTTGGCCTCTGCTAACATCAATAAATTATATTTTAAGCTTGTTAAAACGACCCATATTGAATTAAGGAAATTATACAGGAATTATTATAGCGACAAGCTTTATAATAAACTTAATTCGTTTCCTACCGTTAAAGCCTTTGAACAGGAAATTCCGAATGATGGCGATTACCAAAGTCATAATTTAGAAATAAAAATTCCTGAATTACCCGCAGGTTATTACGTTTTAATTTCTTCCTTAAATCCTGATTTTAAATATGAAAGCAACCTGACTTCTTATGCTCAGGTTATTTCCTCCGATATCACCACTATTGAAAGAAGGAAAGAAGATGGCTCTTATGATTTCTATACCCTTAACCGCCAAACAGGTGACCCTCTAAAAAACGTGAACGTACAGGTTTGGCACGAAAAATATTCTTATGTAACACGCGAATACGAAATTAAAAAGGGAGAATTAAAAAAGTCGGATGAAAAAGGATATTTTAATATCAGTTATAATAAAGACGAAGACCGTTCTTTCTTTGTAGAAATAATTAACGGTACAGATTCATACTTCAACAATAACAGTTATTATACCTACAAACCTTACACTAACGATTATACAACAGTCCGCTCTTTTATTTTCACCGACCGTGCCATTTACCGTCCGGGACAAACAGTTTATTTTAAATCGATTGTTCTCGAGGGGAAAAATAATGACAACTATAAAATAAAAACCAATTATCCGGTTACTCTTACTTTTTTTGATGTGAATTATCAAAAAGTTTCTTCGTTGGATTTAACCACAAACGAATACGGAACCGTAAGCGGTTCGTTTGTTGCGCCGCAAGGAGTGCTCAATGGACAAATGAGAATCACCGATAACCACGGACAGGCGTATTTCTCTGTTGAAGATTACAAACGCCCGAAGTTTGAAACGAATTTCAATCCTGTAAAAGGTTCTTACAAAATAAATGATGAAATAATTGTTACCGGTATCGCAAAAGCTTACGCCGGCAATGTAATAGATGGCGCAAAAGTAAATTACCGTGTTATCCGTCAGATCAATTATCCATATTGGTACTGGTGGTATCGTCCGTATTACAGTTCGGGCGGGGAAGCTGAAATTACAAACGGCGAAACTATTACTAATGACACCGGCGCCTACATTATTAAATTCAAAGCGCTGCCCGATGAAAGCGTTTCAAAAACAAGTCAGGCCACTTACCAATACAGAATAATGGCCGACGTAGTTGATATTAATGGCGAAACACACAATACAGAAACTTATGCAACAGTGGGTTATCAGGCTTTAAAATTAAATGTTAACGGAGATGACATTGTGGATCAAAACAAAATGAATCCTTTTAATATCACAACTTACAATTTAAATGGTGTGGCTGAAGCAACCAAGGGAACATTTACTGTTTACAAATTAAAACAGCCTGAAAGGGTTTTCAGGAACCGTTTATGGGCCCAACCCGACAGGCATTCGCTAAATAAAGAGGAGTATTACAAAACCTTTTCGACAGATTTATATGCCGACGAGCTAAACAAATACAAATGGGAAAAAGAAAATAAAGTTGCAGAGAAGGCTTTTGATACAGGCACAAAAACAGAATATGATCTAGCAGCAGAATTAAAAAATCTTAAGCCGGGTGTTTATATTATTGAAGCTGTTTGTAAAGATAAATTCGGTGAGGAAGTAAAAGCCTTCAATTACTTTACATTATTTAATCAGGACAATACAAACATTCCGGAACAAACACCTGATTGGTTCTATTTCCCGAAAACAAAAGCTGAACCGGGCGAAAAAGTTTCTTACATATTACACTCTGCTTATCCTAATGCAAATTACATGTTTGAGTTAGAACATCAGGGAAAAGCTCTAACTACAAAAACGCTGAGTTGTGCCATGCAACCAAATGAAATTGCAGTTGAAGAAGCTTATCGTGGAAATTTTGCCTTTCATACTACATTCATTAAAAATAACCGCTTCTATCATCACAGTAATGTTGTTACAGTTCCGTACACCAATAAAGAACTGGATATTGAATTCCAGACTTTCAGAAATAAATTATTACCAGGGCAACAGGAGGAATGGAAATTAATTATTAAAGACAAAAAAGGTGATAAAGCTGCTGCTGAATTAATGGCGGGAATGTATGATGCTTCGCTGGATGCATTCGCTGCGAACAGTTGGTATATGAGTGTTTACAATACTTATTACGCCAGATTAAATTGGACTTCAGGTGTTGGTCACCAAAATAATTCAACCGAGTTCCATAATTTAAGCAACAATTATGTTTCTGTTCCTTCGCGTTATTACGATTATCTGAATTATTTCGGATTGTATTTTTACAGTAATTACTATTACAAGGGCGGGCGGGAATATGATTCTTATTCGGATGGTGCCTATCCGGCAACTGAAGCATCGGGTAATTTAAAGTTAGACGAAGTTTCCGTAACTAAATCATCCCCTTCTCCTAAAAAATCAATGCGTGCTGAAGAAAAGTCGAAGGACAATAAAAACATGGCGGACAAAGAGCAGGCTGAAGTTACAACAGCTTTTACAGGATCGGGGGAGGGTGCAGGTAATGGCCCCGCCGGAGGTAAAGACGGTCAGAAAGGCAAAGAATTAGGAAGTGTAAAAGCAAGAAGTAATTTTAATGAGACTGCATTTTTCTTCCCGCATTTGGAAACAAACGAAAAAGGTGAAACCGTAATTAAGTTTACTGTTCCTGAGAGTTTAACCAAATGGAAAGTAATGGGACTCGCGCATACGAAAGATCTGAAGATAGGTCAGTTTACGAAAGAAGTCGTAACGCAAAAAGAATTGATGGTTATGCCAAACGTACCGCGTTTTTTCCGTGAAGGTGATAAAATGACTTTTATTTCTAAAATTTCAAATTTATCCGATGCCGATATGAAAGGTTCTGCTGAATTAAAATTATATGATGCTTTAACCGAACAAGAGATTTCGCACAAAATGATTGAGGCCATGCATGGTGAATTCCCAACCATTGGTTACCGTGAATTTGCCGTGAAAAAAGGATTAAGCACTACTATCGAATGGAACATTGCTATACCTGAAGGATACGGCGCGATTAAATATAAAATTGTAGCTAAGGCAGGAAATTTCAGTGACGGTGAAGAAATGGCGATTCCGGTTTTAACTAACCGTATGTTAGTTACCGAAAGTATGCCCCTACCTATCAGAAGCAATCAAACCAAGGAATTTGATTTTGTGAAATTCGGAAATCAAAATAATAATTCAACAACCTTAAAAAATCATTCCTACACTTTAGAGTTTACTGCAAATCCCGCTTGGTATGCCGTTCAGGCTCTTCCTTATTTAATGGAATATCCATATGAATGCGCTGAGCAAACCTTTGCAAGATATTATGCAAACAGTTTGTCTTCTTATGTAGTAAACTCTAAGCCGAAAATTAAGGCTGTGTTTGAAGCCTGGAAAACATCTAGTCCGGATGCGTTTTTATCTAATCTCGAAAAAAATCAGGAACTAAAAGCTTTAATGTTAGAAGAAACGCCTTGGGTATTACAATCGAAAAACGAAAGCGAAAATAAAAAGCGTGTTGGTTTATTATTCGATTTAAACAAAATGGCGAATGAACAAGCCCGTGCATTTAAAAAATTACAAAAAGCGCAAACTTCAAATGGCGGCTTCTGGTGGTTTGAGGGCGGACCTGATGATTGGTACATTACGCAACACATTGCCTCCGGTTTTGGTCACCTTGATAAATTAGGGGTGATAAAAGCACGCGAAAATAGTGAGGTTTGGAACATGGTAACTAATGCTGTACAATATTGCGACAACCGTATGCACGAAGAATATGAATGGTTGAAAAAACATGCTCCAAAATACAAAACCGAAAACCATTTGAGTTACATGGCCGTTCAGTATTTGTACATGCGCAGTTTCTTCAAAGATGTTACTCTTTCTAGCAGAAACAAAGAACACTTTGATTACTATAAAAAGCAAGAGCAAACTTACTGGCTTCAAAACGGAAGATTTATGCAAGGTATGATTGCTTTAAGTTTACACCGTTATGAAGATAAAGTGATTCCAAAAGATATTTTAAAATCGTTGAAAGAAAATTCTTTGAACAGTGAAGAAATGGGCATGTACTGGAAAGAAAATTACGGTTACTACTGGTACGAAGCGCCAATAGAAATGCAGGCCTTAATGATTGAAGCATTTGATGAAGTGAACAACGACACAAAAGCGGTTGATGATCTGAAAACCTGGCTAATCAAGAGTAAACAAACACAGCATTGGGGAACAACACGTTCAACCACTGAAGCGGTTTATGCTTTATTACTGAAAGGAACAGATTGGTTAGCAACAGAACCGAATGTTGAAATTACTGTCGGGGATATTGTATTGGATCCTAAAAATGATAAAAACCTAAACGCAGAACCGGGAACAGGCTACTTTAAAAAAGTCTGGAATGGTTCGGATATCAAAACCTCCATGAGCAAAATTAAAGTCGCGAAAAAAGATCAGGGGGTAAGCTACGGCGCTGTTTACTGGCAATATTTTGAGCAGTTAGATAAAATTACACCTCACGAAACGCCACTGAAAATTAAGAAACAATTGTTCTTACAAAAAAACACAGCCGGCGGTCCGGTTATTGAACCAATAACTGCTGCCACCAAATTAAAACTCGGTGATAAAATAAAAGTGAGAATTGAATTGCGCGTTGACCGTGATATGAATTATGTGCATATGAAAGACATGCGAGCAGCAGGTTTTGAGCCAACAAATGTTTTTAGTGGTTACAGATGGCAGGATGGTTTGGGTTATTATGAAAGCACAAGGGATGCTGCTACTAACTTCTTCTTCTCTTACCTCAATAAAGGAACTTATGTATTCGAGTACCCATTAGTGGTGAATCATTATGGTGATTTTAGCAATGGAATAACCACAATTCAATGTATGTATGCCCCTGAGTTTACAAGTCATAGCGAGGGTATAAGGGTTAAAGTGGCTAAAAACTAATTTATTATACGGCGGATATCAATACATCCGCCGTTTTTATATCCAAAATTCTTGGCTTTAATGTATATTTGTTATCCATTAAGGTATGTTACACCAAATTCATTTAAAACTTATTTTAGTATCCATTACGATGATTTTCTATTCTTGTGGAAGCAGCAACTTTGAAGTGGGAAATTTTGATCCGATAAGCAACTATCTTAAAAAGGATAATGACACTTTATATAATATTACTACAGACCTGAGCGATGCTGTACTAAGCGGTATCGAAATTCCAACCAAACAACAAACCGCTTCAGGGTATTTCGTTTTTACTTTTAAAGTCAAGAATAATTCAGCAGACATAAAAAAATATTATTATAAAATCTTCTACGAAAACGTTTCTTACAAGTTCAATGATACTTCAAAATACGCCCAGGAAAATTTTTACGGTAGTTGGGAAAATGGCTATTATACTTTTAAAGCAACTAAAATTCTTGAGCCCGGGGAAGAGTCTCTTATTACAGATAGTTTTAAAATTGCCGGAAATCCGCGAAACGAAACAAAATATTTTGGTGCCGATCCCAAAAAATATATTGCCATAGATGATTCCATAAACTCGAAAATGGATGTTGTCAGATCAGTTCCCAGTTGGATGAAAACGTGTATAGAAAAAGCAAAAGAGCTTGGAACAACGCTTGATGAGCAAATTTATTTAAATGCTGTTTGGGGAATAAATTATGAAAAGCAAAGGCTGAAAGTAAACAACAATAGATGGAAAAGAAACCCGCGAATGGGCATTTATGAATTTATGCTCGTTTTAACCTCAACTGAAGATATAGGTAAAATACCAACAGCCATTCACGACATTCAAAAGACGGATTCATTGGGAAAATTTATGAACCCTTTTGGTTACTTTATTTTTAAAGAAGGCAAAAATCTCCCCAACACATTTGTATTACGCTCTTCAAAAAAAATAAAACTAAGTTCTGAATTGGATCTTGGTTCCGGAATTTTCATTGACAAACTTGCAATTAATAAATCACAATTTTCCCTCGATGCTTTAAATGCTACTTGTAATAATTCTCCTTCGCTATATGAAAAAGCACAATTCGTTCAGTATTTTCATAACATTGATAAAAACTTCACAGTATATAATGTTCCTGAAATTCGGGATGTAACCGGAGAAAATTTTACTAAGTCAGAATATGAGGGTTTAATGACAAAATATTCTGATAAAAACAAACGCACAAAATTATTTGTGAGTACTTCAGATTGTCCGTGTAAAACAGTAATGTCAAATGCGAAAACCAAAACACTTAAAATAACCGTTCCGGCAAATGAATCAGGAAAATTAAAAAAAGAGCATGTAGGGCTTTCTTCTAGAATTGGATTTACTTATGGGAAATTCAGGGCTAAAATTAAATTTCCCGAAATGCTCAGCAAGGATAATGTCTGGAACGGTATTACTAATGCATTTTGGTTATTGTTTCAGGAAGATGCAGAATGGAATCTAAGACGTAACTGTGATGCAAAAATAGGGTACATACCGAGGTCAGAACCCGATAATGAAACCGCTCTCGGAAAATCAAAGAGAACACTCGCCTATTCTGAAATTGATTTTGAAATTGTAAAAGAGTCGCAATACTGGCCAAAGACTTCTTATAAAAACGGGGCCGCGGTTTATAAAACAGATCATGCAGCAAATAATCATGACGTAATGGTAACCTGTACTAATTGGGACATGGCTTGTCAGGAACCAAAGCTGTTTAGTTTTGGTGCTAAAGATTTTAAAATTGATAATAACAACTACACCTTACATCGGTGGAATCCTTATTACAGAGCCCTCTCTGCTAAAATTCCAGTAAATCATGACGAGTTGTTTAAAGCGCCTTATTATTATTTTGAAATTGAGTGGTTACCGGAAAAAATTATTTGGAGAATTGGTCCTGAAAAAGAAAAAATGCATGTTATTTGTGTAATGGATGCTTCCATGTCGGCTATACCAAATAACCAAATGATGTTAATGTTTACGCAGGAATGGCATAATGAAGAGTGGTGGCCAACGGCTCCCTATAGACAAAACTTCATTCCTTTTCCAAAAAAAGATTTAATAGGAGAAATATTAGAAATTGATATTGAATAACTATGATTTTTAGCAGTGTTATATTTTTGGTTTATTTTTTACCGGTTTTTTTAGCCTTGTATTTTCTTACACCAACAAGATTTAAAAATGTTGTTTTATTGCTTTCCAGTATTTTCTTTTATGCATGGGGGGCGCCTCTGTTTATTTTTGCAATACTGGCAACAACAACAGTAGATTTTTATTTTGTAAAGTTACTGTCAGGGGCGCAAAACGAAAAGAAGAAAAAAGCGTTTTTGGTCCTTTCGCTTTGCTTAAACGTTGGTATGCTCTTTTATTTTAAGTACTGCAATTTTTTTATTGAGAATTTCAATACCCTCCTTGGAAATTTCGGTGTAAAAGAAGTTGGCTGGACTAAGGTCATATTGCCAATCGGCATTTCATTTTATACATTCGAAAGTATAACTTACGTGGTTGATGTATACAGAAGAGTTCACAAACCGCTAAACAATTTTTTCCAATACCAACTATACATTATTTTATTTCCAAAATTAATTGCGGGACCGATTATCCGGTATCACGATATAGCCGATCAAATTACCGACCGAAGTAATAACGACAACATTGACAATAAACTAACAGGATTCCATAGGTTTTGTATTGGGCTCGCTAAAAAAGTAATGATTGCAAACGTTATGGCTTTAAAAGCTGATGAAATTTTCGGATTGCCTTCAGAATCTTTAAGTACATCGATGGCATGGATAGGGATGTTAGCTTATACTTTTCAGATATATTTTGATTTCTCAGGATATTCCGATATGGCCATTGGTATTGGAAAAATGCTAGGTTTTAAATTTCCTGAAAACTTTGATAATCCATATACCTCAAAAAGTATAACTGAATTTTGGAGACGATGGCATATGACACTGGGAAGTTGGATGAAAAACTATTTATACATTCCATTAGGAGGAAACAAAGTAAATTCAAAAACAAAATTGTATTTTAATTTATGGCTTGTATTCCTTCTGTCTGGGTTTTGGCATGGAGCGGCTTGGACCTTTATTATCTGGGGGATTTATCACGGAATGTGGCTGGTACTTGAGCGGGTTTTTCTTAGTAAAGTATATGAAAAAATCGGTGGTTTTGTTTCTACTGTAACTTGTTTTTTACTTGTAGCCATAGGATGGGTTTTTTTCAGGGCAGAAAAAACAACTGATGCTTTATTATTCGTAAAAAAACTTTTTTTATTCGACTTTCAACTGCCCCCTCGTTTTTTGGACAATGAGTTTTTATTTTTTGGGGCTCTTGCTTTAATTTTCTCTTTTTTTACCAGTTTTAAAGTTGGACGTTCAATCCAAAATAAAGTCTATTTTTCATATTACGGAATAAGTGGTACCCTCATAGCAACTCTTCTGGCATGTATATTATTTACCCTGTCATTAGCTTCAATTACTTCCTCTGGTTTTAATCCGTTTATTTATTTTAGGTTTTAATGTTTCAATCTAAATTAATATATCACCGGTTTTTCTTTGTGGGCATCCTTGTTTTTTTATTCGTTCCTCTTTTGCAAAACACTTTTTATTTTAAGTGGATTCAACCACTTAAAGGTGCTTATCAACACATAGATGATATAGGTCTGACAAAAGATAATTGGCTTGAGGGAGCTTACCAGTTACGTAAAGAAGAATATCTCGATAATACTTTTGGCTTCAGAAATTACTATGTTCGGCTTAATAACCAAATCAATCTTTCCTTATTCAGAAAGTCAAACGTAAAAAAAGTAGTAGTTGGAAAAGGCGGTTTTTTATATGAAGATGATTACATAAATGCGTATTATGGTAACAACTTCGTTGGTAAAGAAAAGCTTGGGGAGCGTTTTAATAAATTAAAAATTGTTCAGAATTTACTTCTTGATCAGGGTATTTTACTCGAAGTTGTATTTGCCCCCGGAAAAGCTTCCTTTTATCCTGAATTCATTCCAGATAACTGGAGGTCAGAAAAAAAACTGAGCAACTACCAATATTGCCGGAAATTGTGTGATGAAATGGGTATTGATTACATAGACTTCAACGCGTGGTTTCTTAAAGAAAAAGGCATTTCCCCTTACGACCTTTATCCTAAAACTGGAATTCATTGGAGCAACTATGGAGCCTTGCTTGCAATTGATTCTTTAAAATCACACATCGAAAAAAGAACTAAAATGAAGCTTCGGGAATTTGTTATAGATAATGTAAGTTTTTCCGATTCATTACTTAGTCCGGATAATGATATTGGCGAATCCATGAATCTTGTTTATGATATTCCGGTTTTACCAATGCCTTATGCGAATTATCATTGGATTGAGAACGAAAATGCGATGAAACCAAGTGCATTATTTATTGGTGACAGTTATTTTTGGAATATTTATTATCAGGGGTTCACAAATAATTTTTTTACAGATTGTAAATTTTGGTATTATAATAAAACTATTTATCCTGAAAGTGTACCTGAACGTGAAGTAAAAAAACTTGATCTAAGAAAAGAACTTTCCGGCTACAAGGTTGTAGTTTTAATGGCTACCGAAAGTAACATTCATGATATCGGATGGGGATTTATTGAGAATGTTTATGAAATATTTAAACAAGAAATCAAATCTGCATTCCGTAAAAGTGTCTATTTGAAAGACCTTGTACGCGAAATACATTCTTCTCCCGGATACATGTCTGAAATCAAGAAAAAAGCTACAGCTAACAATATTCCATTTGAAACACAGATTCAAATGGATGCTGAATATATTTACCGCCGGGATTTTTCATCAGCTGAAATCGTCACTCTTACAGAGAAGAATAAAGAAAGAATCAGGAACACCCCTGAATGGATGGGCCAGATAAAAAAGAAAGCCAAAGAAAAGAACATGACGGAAGATGAGATGATAGAGCTGGACGCTAAATACATTTATGTAACGGAACAAAGAGATAAATTACAAAACTAAGACTGAAAAAAATTAAAATGTTATTTTGCTGATGCTTTTTTTAAAGAATCATATTAAACACATGTTATTACTCGGATTACTTATCCCGTTTTTGCTTATTTATTTTCAGCAAATAAAACCATTTACAGGACTTAAACCTTTAAAAGGTTATTTTATTCCTAAATCTTATTCCACTTTTAACGTTGATTCGTGGTTTAGCGGAACATATCAATCAACTACCGATGAGTATATTAAAGAAGAATTTGGGTTCAGAAACGCTTTTGTTCGTTTGCACAATCAACTGAGCTTTTGGTTTTTTGGAAAAGCAAATTTAGATGAAATTATTATTGGCAAAGAAAACTATCTTTTTGAAGAACCTTATATTGATGCTTTAAAAAGAAAAGAGCCTCCGGATTTTAAAGGATTGAATGATACGCTTCAGTTAATAAAACGATTACAAGATACTTTAAAGCTGTTGGGAAAAGAAATGATTATTGTTTTAGCCCCAAGCAAAGCACGAATATACTCGGAATATATTCCTGATGATTATAAACCGCTAAATGAAGAGAATTCATATTACAATTTTTATTGCAAGGCGCTTAGTAATTACCGTATACAGTACATTGATTTTAATTCTCTTTTTTTAAAAAAGAAAAGTACATCTAAATATTTGTTGTTTCCGAAATTGGGAATACACTGGAGCAGGCTTGAAGCAGTTTTCGCCGCAGATAGTATGTTCAAATATCTGGCATGGAAGTCAAATTGTAATTTACCAAAATTAGAAATAAGTGATATAAAAGAGATTGATACATTGCAGATGCCAGATAATGATATTATTGAAAGCATGAATCTTTTATTCTTTCCAGATTTTGATAAAATGGCGTATCCGTTAAAAATTAAGATTGATTCTGAAAATAAGTCTAAGCGAAATTTGATGGTGATATCCGATAGTTATTGGTGGGATATTTATTCCAGAGGTATACCAAAAGACATTTTTGAGAACAATGAATTCTTGTATTATAATAATCAGTTGTTCGGTAATAATTATATGGGAGACACTGACCCAAAAAAAATTGACATTAAGAGGCATATATTAAATGCTGATCATATTATTTTATTATTCACCGAACCTAATTTAGATAGATTGGGGTTTGGCTTTATTGGAAGCGCTTTAAGCGCAATGAAAAGGAATATCCAACCAACTAATGCCGAATTAAAAGATATTATTGATGCTATAAAAAACAATAAAGAGTGGTGTCAAAACATAGCCGAAAAGTCAATCATTAATAATATAAGTGCTGACTCAATGATGACAATTGACGCAATGTGGTATTTTCAGCGGGAGGGTCCCTTAAAAAAAGAATTATTTATTAATGATGTGAAATCTTTGATTAAATCCAATCCAGTATGGATTAAAAATGTCCATGCGAAAGCCAAACAAAGAGGATTAAGCATTGATTCCATGATGACTTTAGACGCTATTTGGTATATCCAACAACAAAAATAACCCCCACTACTCCTTTAACAAATCTTGTCTTATAACTCATAATTTACACTCTGTTTTTGCGTTAAAAACCTTAGATTTTTTGTATTATCTTTGTATTGATGGAATTTGTAAAAGGATCAGGGGTTATTCCCGGCGAATTATTGGCCCAAGTTAACAGCCCTGACGACCTAAAAAAACTTAGCGAAGATCAACTCGAGCAATTCTGCAGTGAATTACGCCAGTTTATTATCGATATCGTTTCTGTAAAAGGCGGTCACTTCGGCGCTTCTTTAGGTGTGGTTGAATTAACTACCGCCCTACATTATATTTTTAATACCCCTTACGACCAATTAGTTTGGGACGTAGGTCATCAAGCATACGGACATAAAATTATTACCGGTCGCCGTGATATTTTTCACACTAACAGAATTTACAAAGGCATTAGTGGTTTTCCGAAACGCAGCGAAAGTGTTTATGATACTTTTGGTGTCGGGCACTCCTCTACTTCGGTTGGTGCTGCTTTAGGTATGGCAGTTGCTTCTAAATACAAAGGCTTAAAAGACAAACATCACATTGCTGTTATTGGCGACGGTGCAATGACTGCGGGTATGGCCTTCGAAGCTTTAAATCATGCCGGTGTTGAAAAAGCAAACTTACTCGTTGTATTGAATGATAATTGCATGAGTATCGACCCCAACGTTGGCGCCTTGAAAGAATACCTAACGGACATCACCACTTCTCATACTTATAACCACATGAAAGATGAAGTGTGGAACATGTTAGGTAAATTAAGCACTTTCGGAAAAAGCGCGCAGGATATTGTTTCGAAAGTTCAGGCTTCCATAAAAACATCTTTGCTTAAACAAAGTAATTTATTTGAGTCTTTACAATTCAGATACTTCGGTCCTGTTGACGGACATGATGTTGTTCGTTTAACAAAAGTATTAGCCGATTTAAAAGATATTCCCGGGCCAAAAATTTTGCATGTTCTTACTAAAAAAGGGAAAGGTTATAAATTTTCTGAAGAAGGAAATGAAACTACATGGCACGCCCCCGGATTATTTAATAAAGAAACTGGGGAAATAATTAAAGTAGTTCCAAAAGAACCTCAGCCGCCGAAATATCAGGATGTATTTGGTCACACCATTGTTGAATTAGCCGAGAAGAATGAAAAAATAATGGGAATAACTCCTGCTATGCCCTCAGGTTGTTCTTTGAACATTATGATGAAAGCAATGCCTAATCGTGCGTTTGATGTTGGTATTGCAGAACAACATGCCGTTACTTTTAGTGCGGGCTTAGCAACACAAGGATTAATTCCGTTTTGTAATATTTATTCCTCATTCATGCAGCGCGCCTACGATCAAGTTGTGCATGATGTTGCTTTACAAAAATTAAAAGTGATATTTTGTTTAGACCGCGGTGGTTTAGCCGGGGCTGACGGCCCAACACATCATGGAGCATTTGATATTCCCTATTTTCGCTGCATTCCTAATATGATTGTGAGCGCCCCAATGAATGAAGAGGAATTAAGAAATTTAATGTATACCGCTCAATTAGATGAAACTTCAGGTCCTTTTAGTATCCGTTATCCGAGAGGAAATGGTGTAATGGTGAACTGGAAAACTCCTTTCACAAAAATCGAAATTGGTAAAGGAAGAAAAATTAAAGATGGAAAAGACATTGCCATTTTGTCTTTAGGACATCCCGGGAATTTAGTTGCTGAAGCCATTTCAAATCTTGAAAAAGAAAATATTTCTCCTGCTCATTATGATTTGCGTTTTGCGAAACCAATTGATGAGGCTTTATTGCACGAAGTGTTTTCTAAATACAAAAAAGTAATTACCGTTGAAGATGGAACAATTATCGGTGGAATTGGCTCAGCTGTATTAGAGTTTATGGGCGATCATGGTTATTCAGCTGAAGTAAAACGCCTAGGTATTCCTGATCATTTTATTGAACACGGCGAACAAAAAGAATTGTACGAAGAATGTGGTTTCTCTCCAAAGCAAATTGTCGGAACAGTTGTTGAATTGATTTCTGAAAAGAAAAATTCTAAAGTTTCCTAAACCAAAAACGGATTGTTTAATTTCTCGAAACCTATTGTCGTAGGTTGTCCGTGGCCATTATACACTTTTATGTCATCTCCCAAGGGAAATAAATTTTGTTTAATTGAATTTATTAGAGTTTCGTGATCTCCTCCCGGCAAATCCGTACGGCCGATACTTCCATAAAATAAAACATCACCAGCAATTACAAATTTTTGTTCCTTACAATAAAACGTAATACTGCCCGGTGAGTGTCCCGGCGTGAAAATCATTTCCATTTTGCTTTTTCCAAACCAAATTGTTTCGCCTTCTTTCAAAAAGACTTTTGGCAAAGGCGATTCTTCACAGGGTAAACCATACATGTCCGCTACTTGTTTGTGTCTTTCTACGTAAGGCAAATCCTCTTTGTGAACTTCAGGTAAAAATCCCCAGGTGTCAAAAACAAAACGGTTCCCGCTGATGTGATCGATGTGTGCATGCGTTAACAACAAACGTTTCAGTTGCAAATTATTTTGTGTGATAAAATTTTTCAATTGAAGATGTTCTGCGGTTGAACAGTTGCCCGGATCTATAATAACGGCTTCCAAAGTTTCATCCCACAACAAATAAGTATTCTCCTGAAAAGGCCCGAAAACAAAAAATTTTACTTGGATCATTTTCCTGTTCTTTTTTGAGCAACGAAATTAACGAATTACGGCTTTCTTAAGAATGATAAGAGCGTGTTTTATAGATTAATATTAAATTACTGATTATCAGCAGTATATATCTACTTCTTTAACACTTTTTTCAGTAATAAATTGCCTATTTTTGCGTTTTATTATTTCTTGAAACGCCTCATAATCATATTTTTAGCTTTACTTGTTTTTGGCCAAGCCAAATCGCAGTCGAGCCGCCGTAATTTTAAACAGCACGAAATAGGAATCTTTCTTGGCGGTTCTTATTACTTAGGTGATCTGAATCCGGGTAAACACTTTTTTTTGAGTCAACCCGCCGGTGGGGTTTTTTACCGTTTTACACCTAATTTCCGTTATGCTTTCAGGGGCGGTTTAAATTTGGGAAGTGTTATGGGTGATGATTCGCAAAGCGAAGATTATGATCAACGCAAACGTAACCTCAATTTCAAATCACGGATTAACGAGTGTTATGCCCTGGCAGAATTTAATTTTTTAGAATACCGGATTAGCAACGACAAACATAAATTTTCTTTTTTTCTTTTTGCAGGTATTAATGTTTTCAACTTCCGTCCATTAGGTAATTTAGGTGGCGGACAATGGGAATCACTAAGGGAATTAAACACAGAGGGCCGATCTAAAAAATACAAACTCTGGCAAATCGGAATTCCATTTGGCTGCGGAATAAAATTAAACGTTGCTAAAAAAGTTGGAATTGGTCTCGAATGGGGGCCTAGAAAAACATTTACAGATTACATCGATGATGTAAGCAAAACTTATCCCAATCCCTCAATTAATCCTCCCAACGGTGCGCTTGGAATGGCATTTTCTAACAGGACAAAAGATGGTGGTGGCGAAATAAATTCGCAACGCGGCAACCCACGTACTAAAGACTGGTATGTGTTTTTTGGTCTCACATTAAACATAAAACTTAGTCTTGCACCTGAGCCTTGTTACGCAACAGGATTCGATTAATCATAAAATTTATTAAAACCCAGTAAATACCCGGCAAAATACGTCTCATTAGAGGGGGTTTAACCGTTTTTTGTTAAATTTGCCCGCCTTGCAAAGCATATAAATGACCAACTTAAATAAAGAGAAAATACCTCAGCATATCGCTATTATTATGGATGGTAACGGACGCTGGGCTAAGCAACAAGGTGAAGATCGTATTTTTGGCCATCACGAAGGTGTTAACTCAGTGAGGGAAATTGTTGAAGCTGCCGGTGAAGTTGGAGTCAAATATTTAACGCTCTACGCTTTCAGTACTGAAAACTGGAACCGTCCGAAAGAAGAAGTGGATGCTTTGATGGAATTACTGGTGGCTACAATTACAATGGAAACTCCCCAATTGCACAAGAATGGCGTTAAACTGGAAGCAATAGGAGATTTGAAAAGTTTACCGGTAAGTTGCTTTAACGAATTACAGGAATCCATCAATACAACAAAAAACAATAAAGGCCTCACGTTAATCCTTGCCTTAAGCTATTCTTCGAAGTGGGAAATCATTAACAGTGTTAAAGAAATTGCAGTGAAAGTTGCCGAAGGGAAATTAAAACCAAACGATATTACGGAAGAAACCATTGCTTCACATTTATGTACTACAAAATATCCCGATCCTGAATTGATGATCCGCACCAGCGGTGAGCATCGCATCAGTAATTTTTTACTTTGGCAATTGGCTTATGCCGAATTTTATTTCACTGATACGCTTTGGCCGGATTTCAGGAAAAAGGAATTTTACGAAGCTATTCATGCCTACCAATCGCGCGAAAGACGCTTTGGAAAAACAAGCGAACAGATAAGCCATTCAGAATGAATATAAAGTTTAGCTACATATTTTTATTTTGTCTGCTTTCGGCATCGGCTATGTTTTCACAAAAAGACACCGCATCATCACTAAATTACGCCGCACCTAAGGAATTTACAATTGGTGGCATTGAAGTAAGCGGTGCTAATTTTACAGATAAAAATGTAATCAAACTTTTATCCGGACTCGTTGCCGGCGACAAAATAAAAATTCCAGGTGATAAAACTTCTGATGCTATTAAAGCCCTGTGGAAACAAGGTTTGTTTGAGAATATTATTATTTATCAGGATAAAATAATAGGAAATGATGTTTTCCTAAGAATTGACATAACGGAGCGACCACGTTTATCGAAATTTTCCTTCAGGGGAAAGGTCCGCAAGAATGAAGCCGATGAGATAAGGGCGAAAATAAGATTGGTGCGTGAAAAAGTAGTAACCGATTACGCTTTGGGTTTTGTTCAAAACACAGTGCGTGATTATTTTGTGAATAAAGGTTTTTACAACGCAAAAGTTAGCATTACACAAGAGGCCGACCGTACCACAAAAACACCGCACACTATTTTATACATCAACGTAAGCCGCGGCAAAAAAGTGAGGATAAAAAATCTAAGCTTCCATGGCAATGAGCAGCTCGCCAGCTGGAAATTACGCCGCAAAATGGAAGACAGTAAACCGTTCCGTTTTTACAATCCATTTAATTCAGGAAAATATTTAGAAGATAATCTCGACAAAGATTTACCGGCCGTTATTGCAAAATATAACAGTAAAGGTTATCGCGACGCACGTGTCATTCGGGATACCGTAACTTTTGTAAACCGTAAACGCGTGAACATTGATGTGTTTTTAGAAGAAGGTCACAAATTTTATTTTGGTAAGTTTAAATGGTTCGGAAATACAAAATACAGAAGCGGTCAGCTAGATACAATTTTGAATATAAAATCGGGTGAAATTTTCGACCAAAGTCATCTCGATCAAAAATTATTTAATAACCCGAATGGATTTGATATTTCCTCGCTTTATATGGATGATGGCTATTTATTTTATCAGGTAAATCCGCAAGAAGCAAACATTCATAACGATACAATTGATTTCGATATTCACATGTATGAAGGCAAACAGGCCATCATTAATAAAGTTACTGTGAAGGGTAACGACAAAACCAACGACCATGTAATCTATAGGGAAATCAGAACAAGGCCCGGACAATTATTCCGTCGTTCAGACATTATGCGAACCATCCGAGAATTATCGCAGTTGGGTTATTTTGATCCTGAAAAAATGGTCCCGGTGCCTATACCGAACCCCGCTGAAGGAACCGTTGATATTGAATATAGTGTAGAAGAAAAACCAAACGACCAGATTACGCTTTCGGGTGGCTGGGGCGGCGGTCGCTTAATTGGTACCCTTGGTGTTACGTTCAATAATTTCTCGATGCGAAATTTCTTTAAAAAAGAATACTGGAAACCGCTTCCCACAGGAGATGGTCAGCGTTTCAGTGTGCAGGCGCAAACGAATGGTTTGTATTATCAGTCGTATAATATTTCGTTTACTGAGCCTTGGCTTGGTGGTAAAAAACCAAACTCACTAACGGTTTCCGCCTTTCACTCAACCTTCTCTAACGGCGTAAAAAATAAAGTTAAAATTGATGGCGAAAAAGTATTGAATCCTCTAAGAAGTACGATGAACATCTGGGGCGGATCTTTAGGATTTGGCAAACGTTTAAAGTGGCCGGATGATTATTTTCAAATGTACACCAGCTTAAGCTATAATTATTACGATCTATATAAATATCCATATTTTATTTTATCAACTGGCTATGCCAACGATGTTAATTTGGGTGTAAATATTTCCCGCAATTCGGTTGATGCGCCTATCTATCCAAAAAACGGTTCTAATTTTGTTTTTCATGGTCAGTGGACGCCGCCTTATTCATCGTTTAACGGAAAAGATTATGCAATTTCCAACGCGCAGCAACGTTATAAATTTATCGAATATCACAAATATAAATTTACAGCCGAGTGGTTTACACAATTAACCAACAAACGCGCAGCCGAAGGAAAGGAAGCAAGAAACCTTGTGCTAAGAACCAAAGTTGGTTTTGGTTTCTTAACCTATTACAATAAAGATGTGGGCATCTCTCCGTTCGAACGCTTTTATTTGGGAGGTAGTGGATTAAGCGGTTATCAAAACTTCGTTGCCCGCGAAATTATCGGACTACGTGGTTATACTGACAATTCCTTATCCTCTGCATTAGGCGACCCAATTTGTTCGCGTTACACAATGGAATTAAGGTTCCCTGTAACATTGAACCCACAGGCAACTATATTTGTTTTAGGCTTTGCAGAGGCTGGAAATTCATGGTCCAATTACAAACAATACAATCCGTTTCAGGTAAAGCGTAGCGCAGGATTTGGTCTGCGTGTGTTTTTACCAATGTTCGGATTATTGGGTGTTGACTATGGATGGGGATTTGATAATGTGCCGGGAAACTCGGGAATTGGAAACGGAAAAGGGCAATTCCATTTCACTATTGGCGGACAGCTTGGTGAGATGTAATGTAAAAAATGTTAATTTGAAGGAATTCCGTATCTTGGCACAGCTTATGATTGCTTAATAATTAAAAACAATAAAAGATGAAAAAGATTATTTCGGTTTTAGCGATTGTAGCATTAAGTAGTTTTGCTCTTAAGGCTCAAAAAATCGGTTATGTTGATACCGATTATATCCTCACTAGTATTCCTGAATATAAGGCAGCACAGGGGGAAATTGATAAATTATCGGTGGATTGGCAAAAGGAAGTTGAGGCCAAATACACTGAGATTGATAAACTCTATAAAGCTTATCAGGCCGATGCTATTTTATTGACCGATGATATGAAGAAAAAACGCGAGAACGAAATTATCAATAAAGAAAAGGAAGTAAAAGAATTACAAAAACAACGTTTTGGGGTTGACGGGGAATTATTCAAGAAGCGTCAGGAAATGGTAAAACCACTTCAGGATAAAATCTATAACGCGGTTAAAGCTGTTGCTGAACGCGGTGGTTTAGCTATCATTTTAGATAAAGCGGGACAAGTATCGATTCTTTACGCTAATACAAAATACGATAAGAGTGAAGATGTACTGACCTATATGGGATATAATAAAAAATAAAACAGCAATTAACAGATATGAAAACAACAATGAAAAAGGCGGCCCTTGTATTTTTTGCGGTTGCGGCCTTTATGGCGAATGCTCAAAAAGTAGCGCATCTGCATTTGGATTCTTTGTCCAACCTGATGCCTGAAACTAAAACAGCAAAGGGCGTTGCTGAGGCTTATTTCAATGATTTGAAAAAAACAGTTTCTTCAATGGAAGAAGAGTTTCAGAAAAAATATAACGACTACCTGCAAAATGAAGCCACGATGAACGATTTGGTAAAAAAAACAAAGCAGGATGAATTGCAGTCGCTACAAACCCGCATTCAGGATTTTAATCAGCAAGCTCAGGCGGATTATCAGAAAAAATCGGCTGAGTTAACCGCTCCAATTATGGAGAAAGCCAAAAAAGCCATAGAAGCTGTTGCAAAAGAAAATGGTTATAAATATGTTTTGGACACTAGTGCAGGAAACGTTTTGTATTCGGAAGCAAGTGAAGATATTCTGTTAACGGTAAAAAAGAAATTGGATTCAATGCCACTGGCGAATATTCCCGGAGCAAATCCTGAAAAACCAAAAACTAATCCCGGCCCCGCAAAAGGAGGCAAATAATAATTTTATAAAAAATTAAAAAATGAATAAGACATTAATAAAAATAGTATCGGTTGCCTTGTTTACATTAGGAAGTTTTTCTTTTGCAAGTGCACAAAAAATGGCTCATATAGAACTAGATTCGTTAGTAAGCATGATGCCCGAAACCAAAACTGCTAAAGATGTGGCACAAGCCTATTGGAAAGATTTGGAAAAAACGGTTATCAGTATGGATAATGAATTTCAAACCAAATACAACGATTACCTGAGTGCTCAGGCAACCATGAGCGAATTGATAAAAAAAACAAAAGAAGATGAATTGCAGTCATTGCAAAGACGTATTGAAGATTTTAAACAGCAGGCTCAAATGGATTACCAAAAAAAATCGGCTGAACTTACGGCTCCTATCATGGAGAAAGCCAAAAAGGGTATTGAAGCAGTATCTAAAGAAGGCGGATACAAGTATGTTCTTGACACCAGTACGGGTAATATTCTTTATTCCGATCCTGCAGATGATATTTTGATGGCAGTGAAAAAGAAACTTGACTCGATGCCTTTAGCTACGATTCCGGGTGCCGGTGCAACCGAAAAGCCAAAAACAAATACACCAAAGACAACACCAAAAACCGGCGGTAAATAACATTTATTATATTATTACAAAAACCCTCCCTGTTAAGCGGAGGGTTTTTTATTTGTATATTTATCGTGCTGAAAACTGTTTTTAAAATAATTATTTCACTTGCTTTTTTTATTTCCTGTAAAGGAGAAAGAAAAGAAAACCAAATTCCTGACAATGTTTTGGATATGGAAAAATTCAGCGATGTTATTGTAGATTTTTCTCTTGCTGAATCGGCTGCAGGTATTAACATTGTTAGTACGCCCGGACAAAGAATTGATACCGTATATGCTTTTAATCCTTTACTAGATAATAATGTGAAGCGCGTTACGTTTGATACAACGCTTTATTTTTATAGTCACCACCCGAAATTGTTTAAAGAAGTTTATTTGCTGGCACTCGAGAAGCTAAGCCGAATTCAGGCTTCGCATAAATAGATTATTTTCCGCGCAGCAACCAATCGGCTGGATCCATTGTTTTCTGACCTTTCCAGATTTGGAGATTTAATGAAGATTTTCCTTCATCTTCGTTATGTAAAACAGTACCGATACTTTGTTTCAAGATTACTTTCTCTCCTGTTTTCACGCTTACATCACTAATGTTAGAGTACACGCTTAAGTATTCACCATGACGGATAATGACAAGTTTTCCTCCAGTTGGTGAAATTGATATAGCTGTTACTTCTCCTTCAAATACGGCACGGGCCTGAGCGCCCATCGAAGAACAAATTTCAACACCATTGTTAAACATCATAAATCCTTTTATGGCCGGATGTTCGTGTTCGCCATAGGGCTCGCATATATATCCTTTGGTCACAGGCCATGGTAATTTTCCCCGGTTATTCGCAAAATCATTACTCAGTTCCACCGCCTCTTCGCTTAATTCGGGGATAACCTGATTATTTTTCACTTCTTTATTGTCTTTTATTTTTTTAGGATTCTTCTTTTCAGGCGCTTTTTTAGCTGCAACTGCTGCGGCCTCTTTTGCCGCTTCATCCGCTTTACGTTTTATTTCATCAGCAATCAATTTTTTAATCGCCAACTGTAAATTTTCGGCGTCGCGTTTTTTCTTTTCCAATTCATCTTTAAGTTGTTTTTCCTTTTGCTGAAGTTCAGTTAATACAATTTCCTGGCCTTCTTTTTCTTTATTCAGATTTCCCTTTTCTTCCTCTTCACTTCCCAACAAAACATTTTTTTCATGCCGCTTTTCTTTCAGCTCATTTATTTTTACAATTAAAAGCGCCTGCGCATTCATAATCTCCTCTGCTTGTTTCTTTCTGAATTGGGAGTACTGCTGGAAATATTTTAAACGCATATACGCCTGGTTAAAATCGCCTGACGCAAAAATAAAAACCAGTCTGCTATATGAATCGCGATTCCGCTCAGCGAAATAAATCATGCGGGCATAGTCATCTTTCAGTTTAGTTAAATTTTCCTTTAACTTATCAATTTCTTTCTCGTTGCGTTTAATCCCCTTGTTCAGCTGATGGATCTCCGCCATAATAGTACTTATTAACTCCTCGCGGATACTTATTTTTTTATTGATAGCGACAAGCTGATTAAGGGAAGCCTTTTTCCCAACTTTAGTTTCGCTCAGTAATGAATTGATTTCGTTGATCTCCTCGTTCAGTTTTTTCTTTTTATTCTCAAGGGTTTGTTTTGTTTGAGGTGGCTTGGTTTGCGAAAACCCATTAGAAAAATAAACCCAACAAAAAACCAACAAAATCCAAACAGGCTTTGCACTATGGTTTTTTAACTGGAATAGGCTCATACTTTGTCGGTATGTTTATGCTAATCTTTTGTGGTACATTTTTCTCAACACGAACATAGTCAATTTTAAGGCTCACTTTCTTCTCCGCTACTATGTCAATATTAACATGGCGTGGTGCATAAACCGAGTCGGTTTTAGCAGGGTACTTTTCATAGCTCGCTGTAAACGTACGGTTTGTTTCTATATCAATAAACTCATTCCTAAGTATTTTAAACGACTCAGGGTCGAGCGTCATTACCTGTAGCGATTTTTTTGGTTCCTGCCCCTGGTTAATTTTTCTCAATCTTCTCTTTCTTTCTGTACTTAGTAAATAACGGCAATTTTGCCGGTCGGTTACAGGCTTTAACTTATCATCATCGTCATGAAACTCGGCGCTATTTCCAAACAAAACGGCTTGTAATAAATCAAAATCCAAATCAGCATGCAGTAATTCGTTAATATAATTAAAATCGCCCCTGAAATATTGCTTTTTAGGGTATACGACCATTTTAACTGAATCCCGAGTTATTAAAACCTTTGCCACTTCAATTCCCAATAAATACTGAATAGAAACAAGCATGGCGCTGTCTTTTCTAATCCTCACTTTGATATCGAAACTTTCTTCTTTGCCATCGATAACCGATTCAACATTTGCTTTTGCATACATCCAATTGTAGGTCAATTCGTTTTCCTTAATGTATTTTGACAAGGCTTTCGAGTTTTTGAAGTCGAGCTTACAACGGTCGTTTGTGGTATCAATTACAGCAACGTTCTGATTTTTATTTTTCTGTGATTTGCGTTTTGTTTTGCAGGCATTGAACGAAAATAAAATAAAAAAACAGGCAAGCAGATAGATATGTAGTTGTTTCTTATTCACCTAATTTTTTTGTGCTTATTTTTTTTAATAAAGATTCGGAGCTGCCTCCTGCTTCATTCGATTTCTTCCAGTACTTTAATGCTTCTTCCGGTTTACCCAACCTAAACAAAACATCCCCGTAATGTTCTAAAATAAGCTGACGTTTCGGGGCCAGTTTAACAGCTCTCACCAACCACTCTTCTGATTCGGCATATTTGGCCTGCTGAAATAAGATCCAACCGTAGGTATCGATATAAGATGCGTTTTCACGGACCAGATCATTGCTACGCTTTGAGAGTTTTTCTGCCCGGTCCAATTTTTCCTTCCGCATTGAAAGATAATAAGCGTAATTATTCAATACATAGGCATCGTCAGGATTAATTTTCAATGCATCATCGTATGCTTTGTCAGATTTATCATATTCTTCTAAAAAACTGTAAACGTCACCAAGGTTCGTATAAAAATTCAACATTAAACTTTTGTCTTCAAAAACAAATTCTAGTCCATCATAAAAAGACTGGGCTGACTTTTTGTAGTTGCGCATCTGCCGGTTGGCGACACCATTAAAATAATAGGGTTGCGCCTGGTTAGGAAATAATTCCATGGCCTCATCACTATGTTTTTCAAGTGAATCAAATTTTTGCAAATACGATTCAAGACTTAAAAATTCATCCCAAACATGATAGGATGTTTTGGTGTACTTTGAAGCAAGATAATACTGAAGATACGCTTCATCTAATTTTTTATCGCTCGCCAAAAAACGGGCATAATACGCGTGTGCTTCTGAAGAGGTGGGATTTACTTTTAAAACAACATCACATAACTCGAAAGCTTTTGGTAGAAACTCAGGAAAGCGTTCAGAGACTTCCAAATAAAACTGAAGGTATTTAACTTTTACTTCTACTTCTAAATCAGGATTAGCTAAAGCCGTTTTCAGTTCGCTGTGTGATTCTTCAGCTTTACCTTGTTCTTTGTAATATTCCGCCATTACCAGATGAACTCTAGGATTTCCCGGATCCATAACAAGCAATTTATCGTAAATTCCTTTTGCTTGCGAAAAATCATTCATGTCTTCGTAATGCTCTGCGAGATATAAATAATAACGGGGCTCCTGAGGATTTAACTCGATCATTTTCATTAACTCAGCTTCTGCGTCACTAAATCGTCTTAACTGTTTTAATAATTTTATTTTGTTAAGCGTGATGATCTCTTCTTTACCGTAACGCTTTTCCAGATCATCATAGATTTTGAATGCCTTACTGAAATTCTTACTCATCGCGTAATCGTAGGCCATTGCTTCAAGTAAATCACTTCTTTCCGGAAAATTTTTAATTAATTTTTCATATGCCTCTGCAGCCCCCGCGAAATCTTTTTTCAAATGAAGCACTTCAATATAGGCTAAATGATACCACTGATTTTTTTGATCGATTTCGATGGCTTCTTTCGCCATCTTAGCTGCTTCGTCAAGCCTATTTGTCAAGGGCAAAAGTTTCGATAGTTCGTATTTCACAGCTGCATTCTGCGAGTCATATTTTAAACATTCCCTGAATAAACGTTCAGCAGCTTCGGGCTTGCCTGCAATTTTTTCACGGCAAGCTTCAATGTAGGTTGCTTCTAAAATAATTCTGGTTTTTTCATCAAAACCTGTTTTTGCGGCGGTATTCGCGGTTACATTTGCTGAAGTTTTGCATGACACAAAACTAAGCGCGTAAAAAAATAAACCGCAACAAAAAAGAGAGTATGAAATTGCTTTATACAATAATTTGCGTGTAATCGCTTATGCTTAAATCTAAATGTTTTCCTTTTACTTCCGCGCCTTCGCCAATCATGCTGTTACTAACATTCGCATGAATCAATTTGGCTGCGGGCTGGATGATTGAGTTTTTAATGATGCTTGTATCTATTATGGTGTTTGCGCCAACACTAACATGCGGCCCCACAATAGAATTTGATATGCGTACGCTATCACCAATAAAGCAGGGCTCAATAATAATACTATTATTTACCTCAACATTTTTTCCGCGCAAAAATGCTTTACCCTTATCAAATTCTAATACCCGTTGGTTTGTATAAACTGTTGCGTCTTTATTCCCGCAATCCAACCACTCTGTTACTTTACCGGGTTCGAATTTTATTCCCTTGGCTTTCATGTTTTCCAAAGCATTGGTTAATTGAAATTCTCCTTTTTCAGTAATATTATTATCCAATAAATACTTGAGTTCGCTTTTCAAATTATCACCATCTTTGAAATAATAAATTCCTATAATTGCCAAATCACTTACAAAATCAACCGGCTTTTCCACAAAATCTGTAATCACTCCTTTGTTATCTAATTTAACGACACCGAACTGACGCGGGTCTTCAATTTTTTGCACCCATATAACACCTTCTTTATTGGTGTCCATTACAAAATCTGCTTTAAAAAGTGTATCGGCAAAAGCTACAACTGTTTTCCCGGTAATTGATTTTTCGGCACACATGATGGCGTGTGCAGTGCCTAATGCTTTATCCTGATAATATATGCTTCCCCTCGCGCCTTGTCCTTCGGCAATTTTAATAAGATTACTTTCGGTCTCCTTTCCATAATCGCTGCCAATAACAAAAGCAATTTCCTCAACTTTTTGTCCACACACTTTTGTAATGTCTTCAACCAGTCGTTGTACAATTGGTTTTCCGCCTACGGGTATGAGCGGCTTGGCCAGCGTTAAGGTATGCGGACGCATCCGCTTTCCTTTACCTGCCATTGGAATAATAATACGCATAAAATAACTAAATCAATTGATTACAAATTTAACAGAATTATCGGGAAAATGAAGGCTAATATTCGTTAAACGCTTCTAAAAAAACCATCGGTTCAAGGGCTTCCTTCACATCAAAATCACCTATTTTTGTACGGCACAATTTTGTGAGGTGAGCGCCACTATTAAGAGCTAATCCAAGGTCGCGGGCAATGCTGCGAATATAGGTTCCTTTAGAGCATACGATACTAAAATCAATTTCAGGCAATTCAAATCGTGTAATTTCAAACTTAATAATTTCTATTGGGCGTGATTTTAATTCGGCAGTACCGCCATCACGCGCAATATCATAAGCGCGCTTTCCGTTTACCATAACCGCACTGAATAATGGCGGAACCTGTTCTTGTTTTCCGATGAAACTTTTTACAGCATCAGAAATTAATTGCTCTGTAATGTGTTCAGTAGGAAAAGTTTTATCAATTGGTTTTTCCAAATCATAACAAGGCGTTGTGGCACCAATAAAAAATGTTCCGGTGTACTCTTTTTTTAAATCTTGAAAACTTTGAATTTCTTTTGTTTTTTTCCCCGTGCAAACAATTAATAATCCCGTAGCCAAAGGGTCCAAGGTTCCGGCATGACCGATTTTTAAATGAACATGTTTTCCATCAATCAATAATGAATTGTGTTTTTTTAATCCGTGTTTTAATTTGTTTACCGCCTGAAAGGAAGTCCAACCCAAGGGTTTATTAATGAGTAGTATTTCGCCCTGATAAAAATTGCGCATCACACAATAGTTAAAGGAATATTCATTAAGAAAAGAATAATTAGAATGCCTCCTATAATAATTCTATACCATCCAAAAACTTTAAATCCATTCTTGTTCAGCATGCCGATAAAAAATTTTATGGCTAAAATGGCCACTATAAATGCAATCACGTTTCCAAAGATCAGCAATGAAATTTCATGCGAATCCAGTGTCAATCCTTCTTTATAAAAATCAAGCAATTTTTTAGCAGTAGCAGCAAACATGGTTGGAACGGCCAGGAAAAAAGAAAATTCTGCTGCATTTTTTCTCGTTAATTTTTGCGTCATACCACCAATAATAGTTGCGCCGCTTCTGCTAATGCCCGGAAACAAAGCAATGCACTGAAAAGCGCCAATTTTTAAAGCTTTTAACAGCGTAATGTCTTCTTCCTTTTCAAGTGCATTTCCTGAAAACCATTTATCAACAAATAATAAAATAACACCTCCGAAAAATAATGCGATGGCAACACCGAAAACATTTTCTAGTGCCGAATCAATATAATCGCCTAATAAAAATCCCGCAATAGCTGCGGGAATAAAAGCAATAATTAATTTAAGGTAAAAATTTACTGACTTTAAAAAGCGTTTAAAATAAATCACCACAACCGATAAAATAGCTCCAAGCTGAATGGCTACTGTAAATAGTTTTACAAAAGGGGTGGCCTTTACACCTAAAAGAGCTGTCGCAATCATCATGTGACCTGTTGAAGAAACAGGTAAAAACTCTGTCAGGCCTTCAACAAGCGCAATAATAAAAGCTTCAAGAAATGACATGTTTTTTTAGTGGTTATTTCGATGGTTCCTGATTTTGTTTAGGCCTCCACATTATTCCAACGATAATGGTAACAAATCCTAAAACGCACACCATTGGTGCAACAGTAATACGGCGGGCATCAAAAATGGCGGGATTAAAAACATTAGGATCTTCACTACCCCCACCCATCATTAACAAATACCCCAATACGATTAGCCCTAATCCTGCCAGGAAAATCAGATAATTTTGCTTCGAAAAAGTTGATTTCATACCCCGCAAATCTACTAAAATTATTGGCTTAAATCACAAGGCTTTTACGTTAAATTTTCGTAATATTGCTATTTACATTTTCCTTTTAAAAGGGCATCCATTTTTATGTCAAAAGTCGCATTAATTACAGGAGTAACGGGTCAGGACGGCGCCTATTTAGCCGAATTTTTATTAGATAAGGGTTACCATGTGCATGGTGTTAAGCGTCGCAGTTCGCTTTTTAATACCGATAGGATTGATCACCTATATCAGGATCTGCATGAGAAGAACGTACAATTTAAGTTACATTATGGCGATTTAACCGACAGCACGAATCTTATACGTATTATTCAGGAAGTACAGCCTGATGAAATTTATAATCTTGCTGCGCAATCACATGTAAAGGTAAGTTTTGAAACTCCCGAATATACAGCCAATGCGGACGCTATTGGTGCATTAAGAATTTTAGAGGCCATCCGTATTTTACGGTTGGAAAAGAAAACGCGTTTTTACCAGGCGGGAACTTCGGAAATGTTCGGTTTAGTTCAGGAAGTTCCACAAAAAGAAACAACGCCGTTTTATCCACGAAGCCCTTATGGTGTAGCTAAGGTTTACGCTTATTGGATAACTAAAAATTACCGTGAAGCTTATGGCATGTTCGCTTGTAACGGAATTTTATTTAATCATGAAAGCCCGATAAGAGGCGAAACTTTTGTAACACGTAAGATCACAAGAGCAGCTGCAAAAATAAGTCTGGGCATGCAGGAGAAATTATTTTTAGGGAATCTGGATGCAGAACGCGACTGGGGGCATGCACAGGATTACGTTGAGGGTATGTGGATGATGATGCAGCAAAAAACAGCAGATGATTATATTTTAGCAACCGGAATAAAAATTTCAGTACGAAAGTTTGTTGAGATGTCGTTTGCAGAAGTTGGTATTACTATTGAGTGGAAAGGTAAAGACGCAAACGAAAAAGGCCATAACAAAGCTACAGGAAAGATTGTCGTGGAGATTGATGAAAAATATTACCGTCCTGCTGAAGTTGATTTACTTGTCGGAGATCCCTCTAAAGCAAAAAAAGTTTTGGGATGGGAACCAAAACGTAACGTTGCGCAACTCTGCAAAGAAATGGTGGCAAGCGACCTCGAGTTATTCAAGCGCGATAAATATTTGATTGAGGGCGGACATAAAGTTTTAAACTATAAAGAATAGCCTGTTGGAGTTTTCTTCTAAAATATATATTGCCGGTCACAGGGGAATGGTTGGTTCAGCCATTTTACGCAATTTACAAAAACAAGGATTTACTAATATCATCACAAGAACTTCGGCTGAATTAGATTTAAGAAAGCAACAAGCTGTTGAAGGCTTTTTTGCTAAAGAAAAACCGGAATATGTTTTTTTGGCGGCAGCTAAAGTGGGCGGTATTCACGCAAATAATACTTATCGTGCCGATTTTATTTATGAAAATATAATGATTCAAAACAATGTGATTCATTCTGCATTTGTAAATAAAGTCAAAAAATTAATGTTTCTTGGCTCTTCCTGCATTTATCCGAAACTGGCACCGCAACCTTTAAAAGAAGAATATTTATTGTCGGGCTATCTGGAAGACACCAACGAGCCTTATGCTATTGCTAAAATTGCCGGTATAAAACTTTGTGAATCGTATAAACGGCAGTATGGTTGTGATTTTATAGCCGTGATGCCAACAAATCTTTACGGCCCTAATGATAATTACAATTTGAATAATTCACACGTTCTCCCTGCCTTGATCCGGAAATTTCACGACGCCAAAGAAACTAATGCTCCTCATATTGAGATGTGGGGAACCGGAAAAGCGATGCGTGAGTTTTTACATTCGGATGATATGGCAGATGCCTGTGTTTACCTGATGAAAAAATACAGCGGACAAAAAATAGTAAATATTGGTACAGGCACCGATTTAACTATTAATGATCTCGCTTTGCTTATCAAAAAAATTGTTGGTTATGCCGGAGATATTAAGCATGATTTATCAAAACCTGATGGTACTCCGCGGAAATTAATGGATGTGGGTTTTTTGCACGGCCTTGGCTGGAAACACAAAATTGATCTTGAGTCCGGAATAAAAATGGTTTACGAAGATTTCAGGAAAAAAGAGGGAGTTAAGGTTTGGTAACTGTTAGATTAAATTTTATATTATTATTTTTGAAATCATCCGGCTTAATATTTAGACTTTCGTTTTCAATTCTGTTTTTTACATTTTATGCTTCCAAAGCTCAGTTTTACAATTTACCAAACGATTATTCTTTTTCCCTTTTAACAGAAAGAGGCCTGGCGCTGAAAGATTCTTCTGTACACTCCTCCGTAAAACCTTATATCCCTTTTTACTCCGGAAAATATAAACACATTGCTGATACACACGCTGTTTTTAAATTCATTACTGAAGACCCTTTTTTGGATAGGGTTTTTCGTACACATCTTATTCTGGTTAACTCACAAGAAAAAAAATTTAATCTAAAGGTCGACCCGCTCCTGAATTTTGAGGTGGGACGCGATACCGAAGACACTTTGCAACGCCGGTTATATACAAATACCCGCGGATTTATTGCCAGCGGCACAATTGGAAAAGATTTTTATTTTGAAACCATGCTGGCCGAAAACCAATCCATATTCCCGAATTATATCGAGACTTACAACCGCGCAACGGGTATAGTACCGGGGCAAGGCCGCTGGAAAACATTTAAGTCACGGGGTTTCGATTATGCTTTTTCGTCAGGATTTTTTTCTTATCAGCCTTGCCGTAACATTAATATACAGGCCGGACATGGTAAACAAAAAATCGGACAAGGTTACCGCTCCTTGTTTTTAAGCGATAATGCCTTTAATTATCCTTATGTAAGATTAACACAGCAATATTTTAAGGGTAGAGTTCAATACACCAACATTTATGCGTCCTTAATGAATCTCATTTCGTCCAGCGAAAAAATTGTTCCCAATACGGAGCGCTTGTTTCAGAAAAAAGCTGCATCATTTCAACACCTCAGTATTAATTTTGCGAAATGGTTTAATCTCGGCTTTTTTCAGGGCATGATTTGGCAAGTGGGTGACAAAAACAACGTTCAACATTTCGAATGGCAATATTTTAATCCCGTTATTTATACCAATCTTGGTTTTTACGGGTTAAATAATAAAAATAATATTCTGGCGGGTGCCGAACTTAACCTAAAGATCAATAACCACATAAGTTTATATGCGCAAACAATTGTTGACGATCTAAGCAACACAAGGGTGGTTGGAAATGGTTTTGGATATCAGGCGGGCATAAAATATTTCGACGCTTTTAAAGTGAAAAATTTATTCCTCCAGGCCGAATACAATGAAGTTAGTGAGAGCGCTTATACAAGCCCCATTACAGATACTTCCAACCAGTCCTATTCGCATTACAACCAAAATATTGCTTATGCCCCGGGAAACGGAAAAGAACTCACCGGAATACTGGACTATAAATTTAAACGCATTTGCTTTAATGCACGTTATAGTTACCAGTATGTTACCAACCTAAATAAAGAGTTTTATAACAATCAATATGTGAATTTAAGATTAGGGTATACTGTTAATCCTGCTTACAATGCGAATATCAGTATCGGGCTTTTATACCGTATGCAGGATTATTTTGCAGCTGGATTACAGGATAACAAAACAGCTTATGTATATTTAAGTTTTAAAACAAATTTATTTAACAGCTATTACGATTTTTAAATGATACTACTGATATTAGTTTTTATTACCGCTTTTGTTGTAGTGCTCTACTCTACCCCGGCTATTATTAAAGTGGCTATATTAAAAAATTTGATCGATCTCCCCTCTGAAGAACGCAAAATTCACAAGCGCGCTATTCCAACAATAGGCGGTATCATTATTTATGCCGCGACACTTTTTTCCTTTTCACTTTGGTATAGCATCGAGGACCTGCACGAATATGATTTGATTGTGGAATCAGTAAAAGAATTTCAAATTCTTATTGCAACCAGTTTAGTGTTGTTCTTCGTCGGGGTTAAGGACGATATTATTGGAACTGCCCCGGTAAAAAAATTATTTGCTCATATTGTTGTCGGGCTGATTCTAATCTTAATGGGACACATCAAGATCACGGGATTGCATGGTGTATTTGGTATTGAAGAAATTCCGGATTGGGGAAGTATTTTCTTGTCACTGTTTACTTATATCGTTGTTGTTAATGCTATGAATTTAATTGACGGGGTAGATGGCTTAGCTGCAGGTGTCGGTTTTCTGGCTACAGTTTTTTTTGGCACCTGGTTTGTTTTTGCAAACGAATATACCTTAGCTTCATTATCCTTTGCGCTGTCAGGATCACTTTTAGGTTTTTTAGTTTTTAATTTTTCGCCGGCCAAAATATTTATGGGTGATTCCGGCTCACTGATAATCGGTATGTTTATTTACGTTTTAAGTGCCGAATTGATCGAATATCCCGCCGACCGTCTTGACTCTTTTTGGGTAAACGTTTCAAATCCGGTTTTTGCAATTGCGGCTTTAATCTATCCGTTAACAGATACTCTGCGTGTTTTTGTAATACGTGCTATTAAAGGCCAATCACCATTCTCCGCCGATCGTAATCACTTACATCATCGTTTAATAGATTGCGGTTGTTCGCATGCTAAAACCGTTATTATTATTTACCTATTCACTATAGTTACAGTTGGTATTTCTCTTATAAGTTATTACATCAACACCAGCCTGTCATTACTTACCGTAATGGCTTGCAGCGGAATATTTATTTTATGGGTGTTAGTTACATACAAAGTAAAAACCAATAAAGTTGAAGGATAAGCTGCGCCTCATACTCATTCTTTTTTTGTTTTCTTTTGCCGTTGTTTTTTCTCAAAATGACCCTCAGGCGGAAAATATTTTTCTAAATCAGGAAACACAACAAGTAATTGATGAGTGGAATATAAAATATCCATCAACTGATTTTCACAGCAGTTTCCGACCTTATTTGCTTTCTACACTTAATAGCTATAACGATTCTTGTTTGCCTTACAAACATTATCTCATTAAGAATTTTTTTCTGAGTAAAACATTAAACGAGGGGCCTCAAAAACGCAATCAATATAATTTTCAGTTCACTCCTGTTGTTGATTTACAAACCGGGTACGATGTCCTGTTAAATAAAAACATAAATGAATTGGGTGGGGGTTTGCGGGCCAAACTAAATATTAATAATGATTTTACTATTGAGGGAACAGCTTTTGGGGCTAATGTCACCTATCCTTATTTTACAGATACATTGGTAAAACAGAAAATGCTTATTCCCGGTTCAGGAATGGCTTATAAGTCAGGAAATAATTCTTACAGTTATTCTAATTTCATTGGTTATGCTTCATACGCTCCCAATAAAATTTTTAATTTTCAATTAGGCAATGGTAAACATTTTATTGGTGACGGATACCGTTCGCTTTTACTTTCGGATGTTGCTGCTAATTACCCTTATTTCCGAATCAATGCAAATTTTTGGAACATTCAATACAGTGTCTGGTATACCTGGATGAAGGACGTTACTACGGCGAATGGAATTAAAAGTAAATTTCAGGATAAGTATGCAACCATGCATTATTTAAGCTGGAATATTGTTAAAGAACTTAATATTTCTGTTTTCGAAAATGTAATCTGGCAAGGAACTGACACCAACCACGCACGCGGTTTCGATCCGAATTATTTAAGTCCGGTTGTCTTTTACAGACCGCAAGAATATTCGCTTGGTTCGTCCGATAACGCATTTATTGGATTAAATGTTTCTGCTAAGTTTTTTTCTTGCCTCAAACTATATGGACAAATTGCCTTAGACGAGTTTTATTTGAAAGAAATAAGAGCGCGTAAAGGTTGGTGGGCTAACAAGCAGGGCTTACAGGCCGGCTTAAAATACATAAATGTCTTTAAAATAAAAGGTTTGACTTTTCAGGCCGAGTATAATGTGGTTCGGCCTTATACATACACGCATGGTTCTGTTCCGCAAAACTATGCGCATTACGGTCAGCCCCTTGCTCATCCCTTTGGTGCCAACTTTAAAGAATATCTTGGTTTTTTATCGTACCGCAAAGGAAGATTCATGATTAGCGCACAAGGACTGTATTCGGAAATCGGAATCGATAGCACCTCAGCATCAAATGTAGGTCAAAATATTTTTCTTTCATACACAACCAGGCCCTATGAATACGGACATAAAGTCGGGCAGGGCGTGAAAACCACTCTTATGCAAAGCGATTTGCGTTTAACTTATTTTTTAGTTCCTAAAATGAACCTTAGAATAGAGTTAGGATATATTCAGCGGAGTTTTTTTGACGCCAGAGGATACGAATTACAGAATCCTTACATTTACTTCGGAGTAAAAACGAGCTTCTGGAATTTTTACCGCGATTATTAGTTAAATAATTCCTTAAGGATATTATACGATTTGAGTTCGTTAAATCCTGCTACATGCATTTTATAGTAGGCAAGCATACATTCTAAAAGCAAATTTCTTTCGCTTCTTTTTAGAGGTTTACCAAGCAAATCGGCATCGAATATCTTAAGAAAGCTTTTTGATTGTTCCGCATCAAAACCTAAAGGGAAACTTAATGATAATCCGGTATACTGACCTTCGCGTGTATCAAAATATGAATTTTGATCGCTATAATTATTGTGGGGTTCAAAGCCAAGGTATTTGCTCAGCTCAAACAAAAAACAAATATGAAAGTTGTTATAATCTGCTGTTGATTCGTTAAACCACTTGTACGATGAGATAATGAAATCAAAAAGTAATTCGTTGGGATGTTGTTCCTTTATGCACTTAATTAATATTTCATTCAGAAACTGTGCTATGGTAAGTTTATCAAATTCCTTGCTTACATCATCACAAACATAAATCAAAGCCGATTCTGTTAACTGCTGAATTTCTTTATTAGGCTTAAGATGAAAGGTTAATTCAACTATTTGAAGTGGTAAGGTTCCGGCGGATTTAATTTTGGCTGTAGAAGATTTACCAGTGACTGCGCTGAAAGTAATCAGGCCTTGTTGTTTTGTAAATACTTTCAGAATTAATTTTTTGTCGCCGTACTTAATGTTTTGGAGAATTATGCCTTCGGTTTTAACGAGCATATTAATTAAGCACAAGTATTTTTGCCAAGGCAGAAGTGCTGCCGTCAGATAAAGCACAGGAAGCAATATAAACACCGGGCGCGACTTTTTGTCCTTTAATATTTTTTAATCCCCAAACAATTTGCCCGCCTTGTGATTTTGTTTCCCATACTAAATTTCCATTGATATCGGTGATTTTTACAACAGATTCATTTATCAATCCTTTCACGTAAACGTTTCCGGTATAGCCGGGTCTAACCGGATTTGGATAAGCGTGAACGTCTTTATATTCATCTTCTCCTTTAATAATTTCGGTGCGATAAGATTGAATTCCCTGATCAGAGCCGATAAAAATGTCGCCTGTATTTTCATTATAAGCAATATCTTGCACCACATTTGAAAAGAGCGGACTATTTTCGGCTGTGAAATGATAAATTTCTTTTTGTCCATCAGGTGAAAAACAAAATACACCGGCGGCCTCTGTGCCAATCCATTTACGGTTGGCGCCATCAATTGCTATGGCTGTCACTTTTTGGGTTTCCAATAAAATCTGTACGTGATTATCCTGAGTAATGAGAATTTGTTGTGCATCATAATTAGCTCCGGTAAAAATATTTTCGGGAGTATAAAAAACCGCGACGCCTTTTGAGGTACCAATCCAGATTTTTCCGTCCATGTCCTCTGCTATTGCAAATACATATGGGTCCGGTAATTTCCCCTGACCTTCGCTTAATGTTAGAAACTTGAAATTGCTTGGGCCAGGTGCTGAAAAGTTATTGTTTTTATAAACTGCTAAACCGGTTGCTGTTGCATAATTTACATTATTGTAAACGCCAACAACCCCACCGCTTCTTGGAAATG
>JAHEYE010000131.1 GCA_023251695.1 Sphingobacteriaceae bacterium
CAGGAGATAGAAGATATTATTCCGGATAAACATTCCGTTAATTTAGACAGTATTGATTTAGAGGAAGCAAAGAAAAAGGGATTATTAGAAATTGCACCGCTTGAAGATATGTATTTTAAACATGTTGAAGATAATTTTGATATCGCTTTAATTAAGAAATCAGGAATGAAATTGGCGTACGACAGTATGTTTGGGGCCGGGCAGCGTGTTATGAAACGTTTGTTTCCGGACATTGTACATTTACATGATGATGATAATCCCGGTTTTCACGGCCAGGCACCTGAACCAATCCATAAAAATTTAATGGAGTTTAGTAATTTAATTAAGAAGGACGGAAAAATTAGTTGTGGCTTGTGTACAGATGGGGATGCAGACAGGATTGGTTTATACGACAGCAAGGGAAATTTTGTGGATTCGCACCATATTATTTTATTATTGGTAAAATATTTAGTGGAAGAGAAAAAGTTTGGAGGAAAAATAGTTTGCGCGTTTTCGGTGACACCACGCATTAAAAAATTAGCGAAGCATTATAATTTGCCTTTAGAAATAACGCAAATCGGGTTTAAATACATTGCCGGTTATATGATTACCGAAGATGTATTGCTGGGTGGAGAAGAGAGTGGAGGTATTGCGATAAAAGGACATATTCCTGAGCGTGATGGAATCTGGATGGGATTAACCATTTGGGAATACATGGCGAAGAGCGGAAAATCACTTGAGCAATTAATTGAAGATCTTTACAAATTAACAGGCCGCTTTGTTTACGAACGTAACGATTTACATTTGACCGAAGAAGTAAAGCAAAAAGTTATTAAGGCTTGTAAGGAAGATAAGTATAAAGCTTTTGGTGCTTACAAGGTAGAAAAACTCGAAACCATCGATGGCTGGAAATATTATTTTGAGAATGACCAGTGGATGATGGTCCGTGCCAGTGGAACTGAGCCTGTTTTACGTGTATATGCAGAAAGCGATACAATTGAGAATACGCGCAAAATCCTTAAAGCTTCACAGGATACTTTGCTAAATTAATTCTTAAGAAGATCGGTGCAAATGCCGTTGGCAATTTCATTGGCCAGTTTAGAATAGCCGGCGTCGGTTAAATGGAAGTGATCCGTATAAAGATTGCCGCACTTCTTGTAATCACCGCAAACTGCATCAAAATCAATAAACACAATTTTATCGTGAAGTAATTGTTTCTTTAACTCCTCGTTTAATGCCTCGCGGTATTCTTTTATATTATCAACGCCACTGTCGCTCGTAAAAAAAGAGTAGATATGCGTTTTGATTTTATTAACGATGTGAAGTTTATCGTACAATTCGGCCACTCCGTATTGCGGTAACTCAATAATAACAGGTTTAATGTTATATTTCAATAATTCCTTTATGATCAGACACATGTTTTTAGAATAGAAACGTTTCCCAAACTGACCAAAAGAATCGTTTACACCACATGAAACAATGCAGTATTTAACCTGTTTTAATTTTATAAAGGCTGTCGAAAAAAAATCCCTTTGGCTCCCGAATAAATTCATATAAACCTGCTTTGTTTTCGCACCGCCCTGACCTGAAGAATAAATAAAGCAATGGCGCCCGTTCTGGCTCATGCTATTTTTTACGAAAGCGTCCAAGTTCCCTGCTGCCACCCAACTGTCGCCTATGATCCCGATGGTTAAAGTAGTATCGTTATTCGGTTCAAGAATAGGGCTTCTGAGGTTTTCGTGGGCCAATGAAAAACGGTTATAGAGGTACAAAAGCGATATAAATATCGAGATCAGGATAAAAATGACATATATGGCCCTTCTTTTTCGCATTTTAGATAATACAAATTTAAGATTATTAATCTTCATTACCTTGTTTATAAGTTATAAAATAGCAGCCTTAAATAAATCATCCGTTCTTTAATTTTAAATGGTGAATCAACCTGTTTTAATATATTCGGTAAAAAGTAGTCCACGCTTAAAATATATTTTGAATATTATTTTAAATGATGTTTATGGTTTGGATTATGTAATTACCCAAAACCCCGTTCAGTTTGAGCAGTCAGAAGCGCCAAAGATTAATTATTCCGTACAGAAATTTACAAGAGATGGGATTAAAATATCACCTGTTCAAGTTCTTTTTGAGTACGGCATAAAAGATTATTTAATTGAAGTTAATAATCATAAAGACTATACTAAACTGTTTTTTAAATCTACCGGCGATGTTCCTTTCGATCTGTTAGCGGCTTCTTTCTGGCTTTTAACACGCTATGAAGAATATCTCCCGTTTAAGCAGGATAAGTATAATAGGTTTGATGTAAAAAACAGTCTGGCTTTTCAATATGATTTCATGGACTTACCTCTTGTGAATTTATGGTGCGAGCAATTTAAAAGGCAATTGAGTGAAAAATATCCCGGCATCAAATTTAAAGAACATCAATTTTCATATTTGTCAACTGTGGATATTGATAATGCCTATAAATTCAAATTCAAAGGCATTATGAGGGAAGCGGGTGGTTATTTAAAAAGTTTTGTGACACGGAATTTTAAGGAAATTAAAGAGCGCACAGCGGTTGTTCTTAATAAAAAACCGGACCCTTTTGATTCCTATGATTTTTTACTGGAGGTACAGAAAAAAAACAATCTCAATGTGATGTATTTTTTTCTTTTAGGCGATTATGGTGTGAACGACAAAAACCATCCTGCTAATAATAAAGATTTTCAGATTTTGATTAAGCATTTGGCCGATTATTCCAAAATAGGAATTCACCCTTCTTTTAAGTCCAATAGTAATTTAAGTCAGTTGAAAATAGAGATAAACCGCTTATCGAACATCACGCACCGTGATATAAAAAATAGCCGCCAGCATTTTGCGGTTTTAAAATTTCCTGAAACCTATCAGGCGTTGCTTCAGACAGGAATTACGCATGATTATTCAATGGGCTACGGAAATTATAACGGCTTCCGGGCCTCGTTTTGTATTCCATACAATTGGTATGACCTGGATGCTGAACAGGAAACGCCTTTGATGATACATCCTTTCTGCATAATCGAAACAACCTTACGGTTTACCAATAAAGCAACTGAGACAAACGCTATGCAGTTTGCAAAACCAATTATTGATGAAGTGAAAAAATACAATGGCGAACTTGTAACTATTGTCCATAATGATACCATGGGTAATGTAAATGAATGGAAGGGATGGAAAGAAGTATATGAGCAAATTGTAAAAGAAGCATTGAATTAGTAGGCAGTAGCAGTAGGCAGAAAGCAGTTTAGTGTTAACTTTAAACCAGAAACCTTGAACCCATTACCAAATACAATACATCCCGAACAAATTGTTTATGAAGATAATCACATCATTATCATCAATAAACTGCCATCCGAAATTGTGCAAGGTGATAAAACGGGCGACCTGCCTTTAGCAGAAAAATTAAAAAATTTTATTAAGGATCGCGATTCTAAACCCGGAAATGTTTTTATGGGAGTTATTCATCGCATCGACAGGCCGGTTTCGGGTTTAGTTATTTTTGCCAAGACAAGTAAAGCGCTTTCCCGGTTCAATGAATTAATTCGTGCGAAAGGTTTGGATAAAACTTATTGGGCAGTTGTGAAAAATAAACCGCCAAAAACGGAAGACCACTTGATTCATTATTTATTGAAGAATGAAAAGGCTAACAAGTCAAAGGCGCATGAAAAGCCCGTTAAGGATGGATTAAAATCTGAACTTGTATATAAATTCATAAAGTCGAGCGATAATTATCATTTGCTTGAAATTAAATTACTCACCGGGCGGCATCATCAAATCCGTTCCCAGCTTTCTGCAATTGGTTGTCCGATAAAAGGTGATTTGAAATATGGTTTCGACAGAACTAATAAAGATGCTTCTATTCATTTGCATGCATACAGTTTAAGTTTCATGCATCCTATAAAACAGGAGGAGGTTAATGTGAAAGCGGCGCCGTTAACGAACGACCCGGTTTGGAATTACTTTAAGTAAGTATCAATGGATTCTATCTCGTCAACCGGAATGTATTGAATCAAATGATTTAAAGCTTCCGTGTTGGTTAATTCGATTTCTGATCCCGGTACAAATAAAATGGTATGTCTCCACTCCGAACTTAAAATAGAACCGTATTTCCGCGTCCCGTTTTTTAAAGTCAAAATTGCCTGTATTGCATTCATGTTTTCTTCGTCTTTATATGCTATACGCAAACTTAATGCCAAAGGTTTGGGTAAATGTTATTGAATGATTAAGGGCTTGTAATGGTTGAGTGAAATAAAAAAGCCCCATCGTTTCGGATGAGGCTTTTAGGTATTATTAGATTCAGGATTAACCTAAATACTGTTGTAATAGTTTACTGCGTGAACTATGGCGTAAACGACGGATAGCTTTTTCTTTAATCTGACGAACGCGTTCGCGGGTCAAATCAAATTTATCGCCAATCTCTTCTAATGTTAAACCATGGTTCATACCGATACCAAAAAATAATTTAACCACATCACGTTCTCTTTCTGTTAAAGTTGAAAGTGCCCGGTCAATCTCTTTTGATAAGGACTCCATAATTAATCCGTAATCCGCTTTTGGCGAATCGTGGTTAATTAATACATCTAATAAAGAGCTTTCTTCTCCGTTAGCGAAAGGCGCATCCATACTTACATGGCGACCACTCACTTTCATCGTGTCTGCAACTTTATCAATTGGTAAATCTAAAATCTCAGCTAATTCTTCAGCACTTGGTTCACGTTCAAATTCCTGCTCTAATTTTGAGTAAGCTTTGTTGATTTTGTTTAATGAACCTACCTGATTTAATGGTAAACGCACAATACGCGATTGCTCAGCTAAAGCCTGCAATATCGACTGACGGATCCACCATACAGCGTAAGAAATAAATTTAAATCCACGCGTTTCATCGAAACGGCGGGCTGCTTTAATTAAACCTAAATTACCTTCATTAATTAAATCGGGTAAGCTTAAGCCTTGATTCTGGTATTGTTTTGCTACGGAAACAACGAAACGTAAGTTTGCTCTCGTCAACTTTTCAAGCGCCTTTTGATCACCTTCTTTGATTTTTTTTGCCAAGTGAACTTCTTCCTCTGCGGTAATGAGTTCTTCGCGGCCTATTTCCTGAAGGTATTTGTCTAAAGAGGCACTCTCACGGTTGGTGATTGATTTGGTAATTTTGAGCTGTCTCATGAATAGAAATTACGGTTTGGGTAATTAACGGGCAAAGATACAAAAAATTACGGCTTTTTTTGAGAAATTAACGATTTAAGGGTTTTTTGGCTGTAAAATGCGACAAGTATACCGCAAAACCGCGCCAATTCAATGAAATTTACCCATTAATCAGTAGGAGTTTCCTCCCTAAAGTCGGTTTAGACGACCGCTTTAATTCAAAAAAGCATTCATTGTTTTATTTAGAAGTTGGAGATTGACTTTTTTCTGAAAAAGCTCTTCTTTCCTTTTGTTTTTGACGGTGAAATAAGTGGCCGGAATGGCACCGCCCCACTTTTTATTTACCTTATCAATAAAATCATTTCCATTAATTTCATCCAGTAAAACAACTTCCATGCTGTATTTATTTTTTTCTAAAAACGGAAGCACTTTCTTTTCCAAATCTTCTTTAAAATCCATACTCACCAAAAGAATTTTTACCAGTGCCGGTTTATTCTGACGGTTAAATTTTTCAAAATCGGGTAATTCTTCAACACAAGGTTTACACCACGTTGCCCAAAAATTCACAACATAAATGGTATCGCTATTGTTATGGATACGCTTTAGTAAATCGCCAATTTTATAAATGGCAGGTTTTTGTCCGAACGCAGTTAACCCGAAAAATAAAAGCAGAATAAAAAAACTATTTCTTTTCTGTATAGGCATATTCATCAAACAAACATTTCAGGTCCACTATCAAACGGTTTATTTCAATACTGTCGGTACCATCATAAAACCCGCGGATATGCCTTTCTTTATCAATTAAAGCAAAATTCTGAGTGTGGATAAAATCTTCTTCACCGCCATCGCCTTCTTCAGCATTTAATAAATAACCCTTACGCGCAATTTCGTATAAATGTTTTTTCTCACCGGTTACAAAAAGCCATTTGTTATCATTTACACCGTGTAATTTCGCGTACTCTTTTAGTTGCGCAACAGAATCTGTTTCGGGATCTACGGTATGAGAAATAATTAAGAAATCGTTCCGCGAATTAAATTGCTTATACACCCTTTCCAATTCTGTGCTCATAATCGGACAAATAGATTTACAAGTGGTAAAAAAGAAATCGGTCACATAAATTTTACCTTTAACTTCATCCTCGGTGACCTTATTATTGTTTTGGTCAATAAAAAAGAAAGGTGGAACGGTGTGGTAAGAAGTGTCTTTGGTCTTTTCATGCTTTTTTGGTCCGAAATAGGCCAGTGTACGGATGGGTTTATTCTCTTTCTTGCTATAAAAATACCAGCCAATAAATGTTGCCGGGAGCAATAGTAATAAAAGCCAATTAATTTTACCTTTGAACATAGTTTACAAAGGTATTAAAACTTATGTTCGGCGATAAAATAAAAAAAGATAAAAGTTTTGAATTAGGATTCGGACAGAAAAATTATGAAAAATCGGTCCGTTTCCTGAATAAAGATGGTAGCGTTAACATTAAACGCCGGGGTTTAAAAGGAATGGATAATGTTGATATTTATCATTGGCTCATTACAACCAGTTGGAAGAATTTATTCTTCATGATAGTTATTTCTTATACCATTGCCAATTTAGGATTCGCTTCGGTTTATTATATGATGGGATACGGGAATTTCGGTGGAATTATCGGATACGACGGCCCTTCGCGTTTTCTGGATTTGTTTTTCTTCAGCGCTCAAACGTTAACCACGGTGGGGTACGGACATGTTTATCCCAATGCTACAAATGTAAGTTCAGTTGCTGCCATCGAATCTATGTTTGGTTTAATGGGATTTGCAATGGCAACGGGTGTTTTGTACGGAAGGTTTTCACGGCCAAAAGCAGTTTTATTGTATAGCAACAGGGCCCTTATATCGCCATATGAGGGTATCACCGGACTTATGTTCAGGGTTGCGAATACAAAACAAAACGAACTCATCGAAATTGAAGCAAGTGTGGTGATTTCCTATAACGATCCGGAAACAAAAAAGCGTGAATTTGACCGGCTGCCTTTGGAGATTAGCAAAATTAATTTCCTGCCATTAAGCTGGACAGTTGTTCATCCTATTGATGAAAAAAGCCCGATTTATAAAATCAGCAAGGATGAATTAATGAAACGTGATGCGGAATTAATTATTCTGATAAAAGCTATAAACGATACCTATTCGCAAACTGTTTATTCACGCATGAGTTATAAAGCGTTTGAATTTGAAGAAAATGCCAGGTTCGTTCCAATTAAGCAAGAGGCTGGCGCCAATGGTAAAATATCAATTAATCTTACTGATATTCACACTTATAATAAAACCATATAATTTTTGTTAAAAGCCTGTTTTTGCCTGACCTCGGAACGGTTATTGTTATAAAAATGGTATCTTTAAAACTCTTTAAAAAGATACAAAATGAATAAAGTTAAGTTTCTATTTCTAAGCACTTTCATAACAGGAACAATGCTGGCCCAAAAACCAAAACCCTTTACGTTTGTTATTGAAGGCATTGCTAAAAACTATACGACTAAATACATTTTTTTAAGCCATAAATGGGACGATAAAACTTTCACCGATTCTACAAAAGTGGTTGAGGGTAAATTTAAATTTTCGGGTAAAAGCCCTGAACCAAATATGTACTGGTTCACCACCACTTCAAATGCACTTGGACAGCCACAAATTATTTTTTATGTAGACGGTGCCAAAACCACTGTAAATATGAATATGGATTCTTTGCAGACATTAAGCATTGTGGGCGGACAGAGTCAGAAGGATTATGAAGAATACAAAGTAACCATGCTGGGCTTTCAGTTACAGCAGCAGCAAATTGTGAGCGAATACAATAATGCCAGAAGTGCGAATGACATGAATGCGATGCAAATGAAGCAGAATGAATTCGAGAGCCTGACTAAAAAAGTAAAAGAAGGATTAAAAAATTTCGTAAAAACGCATCCTAAATCAGCCGTTAGCGGATATATCATTTACGCAGAATATGCGAACCCGATTTTCACAATGCAGGAAGTTGAAGAAGTAATCGGTCTACTCGATAAATCAATTCTGGAAACTAAGTACGGGAAATTAGCGAAAGACCGTTTGGCAACTTTACAGGGTACAACAATCGGTTATCCTGCCATTAATTTTACGCAAAACGATCCAAATGGTAAACCAGTAAAATTATCGGATTACAAAGGAAAAGTAGTATTAGTTGATTTTTGGGCAAGCTGGTGTGGTCCGTGCCGTCAAGAGAACCCGAATGTGGTAGCGGCCTATAATAAATATAAAGGCAAAGGCTTTACAGTGTTAGGCGTTTCATTCGATCAGGATAAAAACAAATGGCTGGGTGCCGTTGAAAAAGACCAGTTAGCATGGGACCAAGTCAGCGATTTAAAAGGCTGGGGCAACGAAGTAGGCCGTATTTACAGTATTTCCAGTATACCATCGAACCTTTTAATTGATAAAGAGGGAAAAATCCTTGATAAAAACCTCAGGGGCCCTGCATTAGACCTGAAATTAGAGGAGATTTTTGGTAAATAAGCCTTAAAATTCAATAAAAAAATTAAATTTGCATTCCGTAAAAATTAAAGTGTTATGAAGAAAATTTCAATTACAGTTTTATCAGCAGTTTTATCAGTTTCAGTTTATGCTCAAACGGCCGACCCGGTTATTATGACCATCGGTAACAAATCGGTTAATAAATCGGAGTTTGAAAGCGTATTCCGCAAAAACAATAACAAAACAACCGTTGATGCCAAGGCAGTAAAAGATTACGCCGAATTATTTTCATTATTTAAAATGAAAGTATTTGAAGCCGAATCAATGGGATTGGATACCATGCAATCTTTTAAAACCGAATTAGCAGGTTACCGCCGTCAATT
>JAHEYE010000132.1 GCA_023251695.1 Sphingobacteriaceae bacterium
TATTGCAGGGAAACTCAAAGTATACGCAAGAGCAACAAAACGATATAGCTTTTAAATTAGGAGGTAGCCTTGATTATGATGTAAACAAAGATAATACTCAAATAACAGCCACCTTTCTGACTAAAGATTTTGATCAGGGAATGGATTTGTTCAGCTCGGCTATTTTAAAACCAACCTATAATAAAGAAAAAGTGGATCTGATGATCTCACAATACATCGATTACGGCTTAATCTCAAAAATGGATGTAAGTCAGTTGGCGGATGTGTTCAGTGATTTGAATATGTACGGAACTTCAAATCCTTTAGGGCGGTATCATTATAAAGCGCAATTAAAATTGGTAACTCCTGAAAAAATAAAGGAATTCCATGACTTTAATTATACCCCAAAAAATTCTTCTATAGTAGTTTGTGGCAATTTTAACAGCGATGAAGTAAAGGCTATCGTTGAAAAATATTTTGGCACCTGGCAATCTGTTTATGGCGAAGTGAATGGTGTGTCTTTGGATGTGCCTCAGATAAAGAAAAAGGAAATTGCTTTTATTAACAGGAATTCGGCAACACAATGTGCTTTGCAATGGAATAAAACGGCACCATCCTTAAAGGATAAAGACCTCCTCGCGTTTAATGTAGCTAATTCCATTTTTAATGTAGTTTTGTTTTCTGAGATCCGTGAAAAAGGCGGTAAAACGTATTCGATAGGCGCAGGGCATGCTGCCTCTCAGTTTTCTAATTTGCTCACCATTTCCTGTTCTGTCCGCAGCGAGGAAATGCTGAACACAATAAATTTATTCGACAAAACCTTGATGGATTTTTCTAAGGCTGAATTTACGCAAGAAGATTTTGATAAAGCCATAACCGGTTTAAAGATCCGTATAATGAGTTCTGAAATGCCTTCCGCCATTTCATCCATTTATAATCCTCTCCTTTACGACTTCAATAAGCGTAAAAATTATTTGAATGATTTGGCAGCGGTTAAAATGGAAGATGTTAAAAGAATCATTAAAAAGTATTGGACGCCTGAGGTTTATAAATTAGTGGTAGCCGGGGATGAAACCAAGGTAGTCGCACAACTAAATTCAATAAAAGGGCTTGTTAAATATAAGGCCACTGATATTGAGAAGGATAATTAAGGTTAGGCCTATTTATTCTCATTTTTCTTAACAAAAAAGGGCTGATTTTCAATAAAACCAGCCCTTTTTCCGTATTATTTTTTGATTGGTTAAAATCAATTAATTAAATTGCAAAGAATAAGATGTACAAAGATTAATATGAAGTGGCTTATACTTTTAATAGGGATTATTTTTGAGGTGTTGGGTACTATTTCGATGAAGTATGCCGAAGGGTTTACAAAATTAATACCATCTGTTTTAGTATTCGTTTTTTATGGAATCAGTTTGGCCGCCCTTGTTTTTGTTTTGGAAAAAATGGAAGTTGGTAATGCCTACGCCATTTGGGCTAGCGCAGGTACTGCTTTGATAGCCATCATCGGTATGATGTTCTTTAAAGAAAGCACCTCACCGGCTAAAATTATTTCTATCAGTCTCATTATTTTAGGAATTATAGGATTAGAAATTTTTGAATAAGAATTTTATGAATATTTTTATTACCGGGTCCACCGGATTTTTAGGCGGAGAGATTTTAGTAAACCTTAGCAAACGAAAAGAGGTTAATAAAATTTATTGTTTGGTGCGTGCGCAAAGCGAGGTTGATGCAATTTTACGCTTAGATAAAGTATTTAGTTTACATGGCGATTATTACGACAGGGAAAAGGTAATTCCGGTAATTGGCAATTTAGTGGATGCCGATCTTACAGCACAATTAACAGATAATAAAGAATTAAAAGATATTAATGTTATCATTCATTCGGCAGCCAATACATCTTTTTCAGGAATTTTTGATAAGATGGTTGAGCAAACTAATATTGATGGGTTAAAGAAAATTGTTTTGTGGGCCAAGCAACTTACTAATTTCAATACGTTTCTGCACATTGGCACTGCCACCATTTGCGGTAAAGAAGTGAAAGATCGGTTAGTGAAGGAAGAAGAATCGCCAAATCCAAATGCGAGCCATGTGGTGAGTTATACGCATTCAAAAGCGCAGGGAGAATTAATTATACGCGAACATTTGCCTGAGAATAAAATTTTAATTGCACGTCCGTCAATTATCATGGGCGATAGTCGCGATATTACACCGCGTTCCCCGGTTATTTTATGGGCTTGCGCTACTATGAATCAGATTCGTTTAATACCGGCTAATCAACATGCTAAACTGGATGTTATTTCGGTGGATTATGCTTCGGAAGCAATTGTAAAATTATTATTTGCGAAACGTAATCATACAGTTTATCATATTTCATCCGGACCTGAAGCTGCAACTTCAGCTTACGATTTAAGTATTGTGTTTGAAGAGCACTTTAGTGATTTGCCGCGTTATTGTTTTGTGAAGAACGATATGTTGAAGCAAATGAAATTACTGGCCAAAAATAAATTACCAATTGGCAGTGAGCTTTCTAAATACCCCGATTATATTAAGCATTGGAAAGAAACATTTGGCGAGCTAAGCAACCTACGTATTTTATTCGCCGGCTTAGATCCTTATCTGGAATTTTTAAATCTCGGACAAGTATTCGATAATTCTAAATTACTCGCTGATGTGGATATTGAAAAACCAACTCCCGCACACAAATACATTGTAAAGCAAATGGCTTACGTAGAAAAGTTGGATGTATTTGAAGGCGCTATGGATTTCTAGACTAGAGATAATCAACCAATAACTTTTCCCGAGTTTATTCAATTAGAATTTTCCGGACAGAAATTACTTTATTCTTCTAAACTAAATTCAAAAAGTAAATTCCTTTACTAAACTCACTTAAGCCAACTTCTTCTTTATGCCTTACTTGAAAATTAAAATTCTTAATGGTCTCACCGAATAAATTTGTAACATTAAATTCGCAATCATCAATTTCCGCATTTAATTCAATGTTCAGTTTACCGCTAGTTGGATTCGGATAAAAATAAATTCCTTTATCAGGTATTTATTTCATAACTTTAAGTAATCATAATAAAGAGAAAGTTGTTAAAAAATTGGTTATTTCAAAATAAGGAATTTTGTTTAGATAAAAAACAAGGCAGGCTACGGCTCGCCTTGTTTTGTTTTATGTTTTCATTTAATTTTTATAGTCAGGTGAATTTTGTCGGGAACCCTTCATTTGAAAACGTAACTTGTACTATGCCAAATTTTATTTCAAAGAATTTATATTGGAATAGTCTAGACTCGGCTTCATTCGTTTGTGGTGGTTTATGTTATCATTCATGTTATGGTAATGTGCCTAACAGTGGTGGCGGACTATATCAATTACCGAAGACCGGTAGTGGTTTCGCTAGGATTACTTTTTATTATCCACCCGGTAGAACCTATCCTAAAAACCGTCTGAAATCTAATTTAATTGGCGGTAAGACTTATTGTGTAAAAATGTATCTTAATTTGCAAAATAATTCACCTAATTCCCTAGATGCTTTTGGTATTTATTTATCAGACAATACTGTAGATACAATTAGTAAATGTAACATTCCTTTAACGTATCTAACCCCGCAAATTCAAAACTCTACATCTAATTTCATAACTGATACATTGGGCTGGGTTGAAGTAAGCGGAACCTTTGTTTCAAATGGCAATGAAAAGTATTTAGTCATTGGAAATTTTAAGACCGATGCAGCAACAACCTTAAGCCCGACTGCTTTCTCTCCTGGAAATTGGAGCGAGTACAATGTAGACGACGTTTCCGTAATTGATTTTAATTTGCCCGCCTATGCCGGTCCTGACAAAAATATTTTTTTAGGCGATAGTGCATTTATTGGAAGACCGCCTGAGATCGGCTTGGAATGTACATGGACAACAGGAACAACAACCGTTGGCGGTGGTGGTGGCATTTGGGTTAAGCCCACTTCAGTTGGAACATACAGCTACGTTGTAACGCAAAATATTTGCGGTAATATAAAAACAGATACGGTGTTTGTGAACATGAGTAGCGGTATTGCAGAAAATATTGCGTTTGCGAATAGCATTGGTATTTATCCTCAGCCGGCAAAAGATTTATTGAAAATAAACATAAATTATTTTTATGAAAATACTGTTAAGATAAAAATCACAGATGTTACAGGAAAAGAAATTGAGAGAAAAGAATTAGAAATTACACAAGGAAAAACTTCCCTTTCGACTTCTGAATTAAGCAGCGGAGTTTATATCCTCCAAATTACAAACTCCAAAAATCAAATAGCCGTAAAACGTTTGGTCATAGTCAAATAAAAATTATTCGTCATTCGTACTTCCTTATTCCCACTTCGATGGATTTATTTGTATCTTTAATCAATGAAAATAATGATAGAGTCATTAAAAAATTGGTTGTTTCTAAATAAAGAACTTTGTTCAAGCAAAAAACAAGGCAAGCTTCGGTTTGCCTTGTTTTGTTTTGTTATTTCGTTTAATTTTTATGGGCAGGTTAATTTTGTAAGCAATCCGAGTTTTGAAATTTTATACGACTGTATGCCGCCAAATTATATCCCGAAAGCTAAATATTGGAATTGTCTTGATTCCATTAAGCCCTTTAATGTTGGAATGAACTATAATACTTGTTATCCTAATGTTCCGAATACAAGTGTTGGATATCAGTGGCCTAAAACTGGCGGTGGATTCATTCGAACTACTTTTTATTGTACTTCGGTTACTTGTACATATACTAATTCAAGAACATACCCGAAAAACAGAATGATTAGTAATCTTATCGCTGGAAAGACTTATTGTGTAAAAATGAATGTTAATCTTCAAAACACATCTCCATTCGCGATTGATGCGCTACAAATTTTATTAGCTGATGTATCAATTGACACAATAAAATATGTAAACATCCCATTAACGTACCTTAGTCCGCAAATAACAAATACACTTGGTATTATAAATGATACTCTTAGCTGGATTGAAGTAAGTAATACTTTTGTGGCAAACGGTACCGAAAAATATTTGGTGTTGGGAAATTTTAAAACAGATGCGGCAACCACAACAAGCGCAACAGGGGTTAGTAGCGGAGTTTGGAGTGAATACATGGTTGACGACGTTTCTGTCATTGATTTCAATCTCCCTGCCTACGCCGGACCTGACAAGAATATAAATTTAGGTGATAGTACTTTTATCGGTCGCCCTCCTGAGATCGGCTTGGAATGTACATGGACAACAGGAACAACAACCGTTGGCAGTGGTGGTGGCATTTGGGTAAAACCAACTTCGCTGGGAACTTTTAGTTATGTTGTTACCCAAAACATTTGCGGTAATATTAAAACAGATACGGTGTTTGTGAACATGAGCAGCGGTATTGCAGAAAATATTGCGTTTGCGAATAGCATTGGTATTTATCCTCAGCCGGCAAAAGATTTATTGAACATAAACATAAATTATTTTTATGAAAATACTGTTAAGATAAAAATCACAGATGTTACAGGAAAAGAAATTGAGAGAAAAGAATTAGAAATTACACAAGGAAAAACTTCCCTTTCGACTTCTGAATTAAGCAGCGGAGTTTATATCCTCCAAATTACAAACTCCAAAAATCAAATAGCCGTAAAACGTTTGGTCATAGTCAAATAAAAATTATTCGTCATTCGTACTTCCTTATTCCCACTTCGATGGATTTATTTGTATCTTTAATCAATGAAAATAATGACAGAGTCATTAAAAAATTGGTTATCGCACACTAAGGAAATATTAACCTAAAATCAATTCCCTAACAAGGTAAAAGCTCCCCAATAATACGGGTGCGGATATTTTTTACGCACTTCGGCTTGTGCTTTTTTAAATGAATTACAGATGTTTTCTTTCGCAGGATTAAGCGCCCACTCTTTATAGAACTCACTCATTAAAATTTGGGTGGCATCATCATCTACTACCCACAAACTCATAATTAAATTTTTTGCACCTGCAATGTAAAACGCGCGCTGCAATCCAAAAACGCCTTGGTTATTAATATCAACGCCCAGGCCGGTTTCGCAGGCGGAGAGAACAACTAAATCAGTATTCGCTAAATTCAATAAGGAAGCTTCATAGGCCGTAAAAATTCCGTCTTGTTCAAAATTGGTTTGTAAGGTATCACGCGCTACAATGGAAGCGCCCGCCATCATAATGCCCGAACGTAAAAGAGGATTGGCTTTTAATTTAGAAGCTTCAAAACCTAAAATGGTTTCGTCTTCATTATCATAAACGTCTTTTAAAAAGAAACCGTGTGTTGCAATGTGAAGTACTTTAGGTGAATTTAATTTTTTCAATTCTTGTTCTGAGGCCAATTCTTTAGTATAAACATTAACTTTCCATGCATTGCCTGATAACGATTTGGAAATATTTTCTACTTCGGTTTTTGTTCCCGGCAAAGGAGGAAGTTCACTAAAACCAAAACGGTTCAGTGCTACGGCTTGCTTTAATTTTTCCTGAGTTTTTTGTTTTTCAAAGTCAAACTCATAATCAGGATAACCATACAATTCGGCTGTTTTTGATGAATTGGTGCTTTGTTTTTGCAATAGATAATTCAAATTCGGGAGAATACTTAAATCAATTTCATCGAGAACATATTTTTCAGTTACCGGATTTTGAAGCGTGTATAAATTCACCTGATTATAAATTCCGTCAGGCGAGATATACACTTTATTTATTCCTTTTAATTGCGCGCTTAATTGTTTCCAGAAGCGGTTGTAGGAAATTTTATCGGGCTTCCTGCTTTCAATATTGTCGCTGTATTCCTGGGCAAAAACAGTTTCGAAATCTTTAGAGTCGGCAATTTTCGTTAGGATAGGAGCAATAGAGTTTTTTGTGATGATAAATGCTGCGTATTCTACAACAAAATTTGTGTCAGTACCCGCTTTTTGCGCGCGGATGATATTAATGGCTGCTTCGTTTGGCTGTAATTTGTTTTTTATATCGGCAAAAGTAGCAGTTTTCTTTTGTGAAAATAAATTGGACTTAGCTTTTAATTGCTGTTCTAATTTATCGGCGCTTATTTCCAAATCCGAAATACTCCACATGTTATCATCATTTACCAATTCACGGTAACGCGATGAAAGCACTTGTTTTGTTTCCAGCCATTGATTGTACAAATTCACGAGTGCCGTGTCTTTGCTATTCTGTATTTCTCTTCTAGCGCTTATATTGTTATTTAGCAAAAGTGATTTTATGAACATCTGGTAATTAAAGCTGGTATTAAATAATTCAGTATGATCTTCTTTCGGGAATTGCTGTGCATAATCAAAAACAAAACTGTCGAATGTTTCAAAGCGGTTGCTGATGGTTCCATAATAAGAGAACTGTTCCCGCTCGCTCATGGTATTGAAAAAATTATCGAATTGCGATTTGTAAGCCTGAAGCGAGGAATAATAAAGTTCTTTTGCTTTTTTATAATTTCTCAGACTCCAATTTACCGAAGCCGTGCAAAACACGCCGTCGATATAAGCGGTATGTTTGGTTCCGAATTTCTTTTTGATAATATTGTTTGAGAGATCAAAGTACTGAAGAGATTTTTCGTATTGCTTCATCTTTTCGTAAATGTTCGCTATACCGGTTAAAAAATAAGCGTAACGTTCATGCTCTTCGCCTACCGATTTTTTAATCGATTCAATAGCTTTCTTCGAATACTCTTCTGCTTCTTTATAGCGACCTAAATGTAAATACAAAAGCGATAAATTGTGAATGCAATTGGCGTAAAACTGGTGATCTTCCCCTAAAGTTTCTTTATAAATTTCTTTAGCCTTTACTAAATAGGGTTCTGCCTCGGCGTAACGGTATTCATCATCATAAAGCAGCGCAACATTGGTTAAAGCATTGGCATAAGTATAATGATTTTCCCCGCTTGTATTTTTTCTGATTTGAATCACTTCACTTAATAAATCAGTGGCCTGCTGGTATCGGCCAAGGATTCTATACAAATCTGCCTTGTTATTTAATGAATTTGTGTAATCCGGATTACCTGATAAATCTAATGCACGGTAAATGTACATACAGCTATCAAAACAAATTTCAGCGCGGCTATAATTTCCTTTTGCTTTGTACGACAAACCTGAATTGTTATAAAGAGTTGCGATCGATAATTTATCGACTTTTTTATATTTAGATGATAATCTTAATCCTGCGTTTGATAATTTGAGTGCATTGTCGTGATCCCCAATTTGTCGGTAAGCTTCTGCTGTATTATTGAGTGTTGTGATGTAATCCGTGGTATCCATCGGCTTCATGGCGCCGTGTGTTTTTAAAAGTCCTGTAAAAATTTCAAGTGCTTTAGTATAATCACCCAGACCTTGAGCAATCTGCGCATCGGTATTAAGTGCAATTAAATATTCCCTGTCTTTTTCCCCTCTTAATGTTTTAAAATAATAGAGGATGGCATCATTCATGGGTTTGGCATTTTTGTAATCGCCCATTTCAACATACAATTGTGCCAGCACTCTGTACATTTGCGTATAGCGTTCGCTGCTTGCACCATAAACACGCGCCATGATTGGTAAAGCCTGCTGGAACATTTGTGCAGCTTGCGGATAATAGCCGATATGGCTGTACATGAAAGCTAAATTGTATTGTGCGAATCCCCAGGCAATCGTATCACCGGCAGCGTAACCATCATTAAAGGCTTGTACATAATATTCTTTGGCGTCGCCATAAAATTGCCGCTCGTTGGCCATTACACCGAGTCGATTATAAATTCTCGAGCGTTTAGCTTTGTCTTTTCCGAGTTCGGTTTCGTGTTTTTTCAGAAAGGTGAGGACAATTTCTTCTTTTACATCTTCAGTATCGAGTTTGGCAACAAAATTTTCATAAACCTTTTCAAAATTTTGTGAGAAGGAAAAGGTTGAGGTAACCAAAAGAATAAAAATGAGAAATTGCTTCATCAGATTATTTTGATTCAATCAGGGATTCAAATTTTTCAGGAACAGAATCTAAAGTATCTAATACCTGATTTAAAGAATCGCAG
>JAHEYE010000133.1 GCA_023251695.1 Sphingobacteriaceae bacterium
AGGTGCTGTGATTTACTTCTGGACAGGCGGCCCGGGTCCACTCACGACACAAAACGTAACCAATCTTTGTCCGGGCACATATACATTACTGGCAACGGATCAGAACGGATGTACGGCACAAGCTCTGACAACCATAACACAACCGCCATTACTAACGGCCAGCATCACTGCCTCGGGTAATCCGAGCTGCGCAGGTTATACCAATGGATTTGCAACGGTAGCTCCTGCGGGTGGCACACCGGGGTACACATATAGTTGGTCCCCGGCCGGTGGTACCGGCGCAACAGCCAATAACCTTGGCGCAGGAAACTACATAGCAACAGTAACCGATAGTAAAGGATGTCAGGCAACAGCCAACATAGTAATTACACAACCAACACCGCTTGCAGCCACCATCACAGCCACTAACATTACATGTTTTGGATTAAACAACGGTATCAGCAATGTAGCCTATAGCGGGGGAACAGGTCCATATACCTTCCTGTGGTTCCCGACCCTAAACAATACACCAAACGTAGCCACACTTCCTCCGGGAACACATACAGTTCAGATAACGGATAATCTGGGTTGTATCACTACACTCACAACAAACATAACACAACCACTAGCATTAACAGCAGCAATAAGCGCAACCAACTCCAACTGTACCCAGGCCAATGGTAATGCCTGTGTGCTGGCAGGTGGTGGTGCGGGAGGATACACCTATCAGTGGACAAGTAATCCGATGTTTACTAACTCCTGTATTAATAATGTGGTGGCAGGTTCCTACACAGTAACGGTAACGGATGTGAACGGTTGTACAATAAATGCGATTGCAAACATTAATGACATAGCGGGACCAAGTGTAGCTGTAACGGCTACAACAGCGGTGAGTTGTTTTGGCGGTAATAACGGTTCAGCAACAACGAATATATCAGGAGGAACAGGAACGATCAGTATCTTATGGTCTTACCTTGCACAAACCACGCAGAACGTAAATAATTTACCGGCGGGTCTTCACTCTATAACTATTACCGACGCGGCAGGTTGTGTAGCCAGTGCATCAGTACAGATAACCCAGCCCACACAATTAGTCTCAGCGATAACAAGTGTGAGTATGGTCACCTGTAATGGTTCCAATAACGGATCAGCAACAATGCTGGTGAACGGTGGCACACCGGGTTACAATTATAACTGGACGCCGAGTTCACAAACTTCTTCGGTAGCGGTGAGTTTATCACCGGGCACTTATACTTGTTCTGTAACCGATGCCAATGGTTGTCCGACTTCACAACAAGTCACCATTACCCAGCCAAATCCATTAACGATAACAAATGTTATCATTACTAATCTTACTTGTAATGGTAACAACACAGGTCAGATTAATGCTACTATAACGGGCGGTAGCCCTGCCTACACTATTGTGTGGACACCGGTTCAGCCGCCAAACGCTGTGATTACAAACTTAGCAGCGGGCACTTATAATTTACTGGTAACCGATAACAAAGGCTGTACTGCATCGGGAGTGTATGTGGTAACAGAACCGGCAGCTCTTGTGACATCAGCCACAGCAACGCCGGCAACTTGTGGTAACGCAAACGGATCAGCAACAGTAACCGTGAGTGGTGGAACCCCAGGTTATAACTATAACTGGAACACACCAACGCTACAGATTACAGCCATTGCAACGGGCATGTCACCCAACACCTGGTCATGCACCATCACCGACAGCAAGGGTTGTATCATTACCCAATCGGTGAATGTACCGAATGCACCGGGTCCTACACTCTCATCGATGAGCTTTACAGCGCCATTATGTTTTGGTCAGCAGAACGGTATCATGGCCATTAATGCAACATCAGGCACAGCGCCTCTGTCTTACATCTGGAATAATCCGGGTGCATCAACTACGGGAACAGTGAATGGTGTAGGTGCGGGCGTTTATTCTGCAACGGTAACTGACCTTTACGGTTGTACTGTATCAGGAGTTGTGAATGTAAGCCAGCCTAATATTTTACTTTTAAATGTAAACACTAACCCAACGATTTGCTTTGGACAATTAACCCAGATTTACGCAGCGGGAAGTGGCGGTACACCGGCCTACTCATATACCTGGACACCTGCCACACTAATAGGAGCGGGTCCACATGTGGTAACACCAACGGTAACCACAAGTTATATTGTTAACATGAGTGATGCCAATGGTTGCAGTGTGAATCCAAAAACAATTATTGTAAATGTAAAACCACAATTACTGGCAACGGGGATGTCAACCACGGTATGTCATACAAAGCCGGGAACATTAACACCAAACATTACAAGTCCGGGTAATGGTGGTCCGTATAGCTATGCATGGTCGAACGGTTCTAATTCATCTGCTATCACCGTAAACGGAAATTATCTGACAACACCGAACATTTACACAGTGAGTATCAGTGATGGTTGTTCAAATCCTGATGCAGTGGCTTCCTTCACCGTGAATGTGAATCCGCTTCCTTCGGGTTACTTTACTGCTGATGTTGTGAAAGGTTGTGCACCGCTTGCAGTAACCTTCTCTGCGACTTCTACATCAAGTACGGATGTATTTATTTGGGATTTACATACTACAATTGCAAACGGAAATCCTGTGAGTACCGTGTTCCCGACAGCAGGATGGTATAGTGTATCAATGAACATAACCAATGCATTTGGTTGTTCAAAAGATACTATTGCTACTAATTACATTGAAGTATATCCAAAACCTGTTGCGGAGTTTAATGCGGACCCATGGTTAACAACCATTCTTGATCCAGTAATACAGTTTACAAATTTATCAACGGGAGCAATCAGTTACTTCTGGGATTTTGGTGATGATAACAGCGCAGTAAATAATACCACCATCGAACATCCTGCGCATGCTTATGAGAATGCGGGTATTTATCAGGTATGGTTAGTTGCATTTAATGATAAAGGTTGCCGTGATACAGTAATGCATACAGTGGAGATACAAGGCGAATACGCTTTATACATACCAAATACATTTACACCGGATGATAACGGACTCAATGATATCTTCCAGCCTAAAGGTGTTGGTATCGATGAGAGCTCTTACAAAATGTATATCTTCGATCGTTGGGGTGAAATTATTTTCACAAGCGATGAGTTCCGTAAAGGATGGAATGGAAAAGTAAAAGGCACCGATACTTTTGCAGAGCAGGGTGTGTATACCTACAAGATCTTAGTGAAGGACTTCCAGGGTAATATACATAAGTATGTAGGCCATGTTAATTGCTTACACAGGCAGGCGAAGGTAGACTAAATAAAAAAATAAGGAATATTAAGAGCCCTTCTGTCTGAAACAGAAGGGCTCTTTTCTTTCAATACGGGCTATAAAATCCCTGAAATTATTTATTATATTTGTTTATAATGAATCCGGGAAATTCAGTCATACACGAAATTTATAAGTACATGAATGATAAGGGTGTTCTCATTTCTTATCTGGGGGATTTTAATCAGGAAGTTGTTAATTCGTTATTGGATTCAGTTAAAAAGATAATTGAAGATTCAAGTCTTGATTTTCAAAGCGGTAAACGGTTTTATGCTGTAGCGGCTGAATGCTTAGATAACGTTAACCGTTACAATTACAAACAGGAAGGTGGCAGTGCTTTCTCAAAGACTTTCTTTAATGTTTCAAATGATCAGAATTATTACATTATTCAAACCGGGAACTATATTCTGGAGGAACAAAAAATACTGCTTACCGAAAAACTCGATAAAGTAAATTCGCTGGACACGGAAGGATTAAAAAAATTTTATCACGAAAAACTTTCTGAAAGCCCTGCCAGAGGCGGTGGTTTAGGAATTATTGATATTTCATTACGTTCGGGTGGTAAAATCAGTTACGACTCTAAGCCGGTACGCGAAGGCGTTTATTTTATTGTATTATTAACTTCAATTAAAAAATAATTTATGGATCCTATTCATCTTGAAGCAACAGCCACAACGCCTAAAGTAAACATCGACCCCTCGGTCGATAAATTCGAAATTAGCGGGGAATCGCGGCCGGAGAATGCAGCCAAATTTTATTTGCCGATTATTGCCTGGCTCGATAATTATAAGTCTGTACTTTATTTCCAAAAAAATAGTTTTGGAAAAGCCAAGGCAATGAAAGTTAATTTTAAACTTGATTATTTTAATTCTACATCAGCAAAATTCATTCTCGATATTTTTTATCAGCTTGATAAAATACGTGTTGATGGTTTTGAAATTGAGGTAGTGTGGCATTATGATGGAAGAGATACCGATATGAAAGATTCGGGCGAAGAGTTTTCGAGTTATGTTCCTGAGCTTACCGTTAAGTATGTTGAATATTAATTTATATGAAAAATATTGCCCTTGCTTTATTATTGGTTCTCTCGCAAGCTTACCGTTCGCAAAACAGGCATGAACTCGATTCTTTATTAAATCACATTAAAACATATCAGAAGCAGGATACTCTTCTGGCTAAAAATTACCACGAAATTGCTTCCGGTTTTAACCGGGTAAATCTCGATTCAACTAAAATTTTCGCTGATAAAGCGCTTGCACTTTCAACCAAGCTGAGTTTTAAAAAAGGAATCAGCAGCGCTTATAATGCCTTGGGTATTTATTATCATCTTTCATCACAATTCGATAAGGCTATTCTGCATTATCAAAAATCAAAGGTAATGAAGGAATCGCTGGGAGATGTGAAAGGCGCAGTGAGTTCCCAAAACAACATTGGAATTATTTTTTACATGCAGGGCAAGTATGATAAAGCACTCGAAACATTTAATGCTTCATTAAAAACACAGGAAGGGATGAACGACACAATCGGAATTCCAAATACTTTAAACTATATAGCCTCTGTTCATTTTTTTCTTTCGAATTACGAAAAGGCACTTGGTTTTTACCTGAAGTCATTGGGTTTATACAAAAAGGCAAATGATAAAAACGGACTGTCTCAGGCGTATAATAATATTGGCATTATTTACAGTTCTCTAAATAATGAAGAAAAAGCAATCGAAAACTATACTAATTCTTTAGAGCTTGCAAATGAAACGGGTTCTAAAAATCTTGTGACGACCTGTTATAATAATCTGGGAGTAATTTTTCAAAAGAGAAAAGATTACACCAAAGCATTAAGTTATTTTACAAAAAGTCTTAGTTTGTCCCGCGAATTAAGATTAACAGAAGGTATCGCACTTAATCTTGAAAAAATAGGACAGGTCATGCAAGAGCAAAATAAACCGGAAGAGGCGCTGGTTAAATTTGAAGAAGCACTTTCTATTCAGGAAAAATCCGGACAAGTATTCAGTACGGCAAATATTTTAATGTCGATGGGAAGTGTGCTAACAAAATTGAACCGTCCGGTAGAGGCCGTTCGTTGTTATGAGCGTGGTTTAAAAATCGCTCAGGAATTAAAAGCAAAAAGTCTGATTGCGGATATTTCGTTAGATTATGCCGCACTTTTAAAAAAGAAGAAAGATTATAAAAAGGCTTATTATTATTTAACGCAGTACGCTACTATAAAAGATAGTATCTTAAGCGATGAAAAAAACAAAAGCTTAGCGGAAATGCAAACCCGTTTTGATACGGATACAAAGGAAAAAGAAATTGTTTTGCTGACTAAAAGTAAAAATATTGAGGAATTAAAATTGGGGGAGCAAAAAGAAAACATCGAAAAACAAAAAGTAACCATTTATGCTTCCGGAATAAGTATTGTATTAGCACTAGCGCTTGCGTTTTTTGGATTCAGGAGCTATCAGGAGAAGAAAAGGACAAATATTCTTTTGGAAGATAAAAATCAGGCCATCTCAAAACAAAAAGAAGTTCTGGAAATTAAAAACGAATTAATTACCAATAGTATCGCTTATGCTAAAAATATTCAAAATATCATTCTGCCCGAGGATAAAGTAGTAAAGGAGTATATTAAGGATTCGTTTATTTTATTTAAACCAAAGGACGTTGTAAGCGGCGATTTTTATTGGCTTCATGAGGTAAGTAATCAGAAGACAGAAAGCAGTAGGCAGTCAGGAAAAAAATCAAGTTTACTGCCTACTTCTGATGGCATTCTGTTCGCTGCAATTGATTGTGTTGGTCACGGTGTGCCGGGTGGTTTTATGGCTTTACACGCTTATAATTTATTAGAAAGAATTGCCAAGGAAGAAAAATTCGCTTCCCCTGCTAAAATTTTGGATAAATTAAATAAGGAAGTCATTGAGTCTTTGCATCAAAAAAACGATCACACGTCGGTAAAGCATGGAATGGATTTAGCTTTACTAAAAATTAATGGAAGTAAAATTCAATTTGCCGGCGCCAGAAATCCGTTAGTAATTATTAGTCCCGCAAAGGAACTAAAAGAAATTAAAGCTGATAAAATGTTTGTGGGCGGTGCTTTAGGTGCTTTTACGGATAATGAAATTAATGCAGACCAAGGCAGCATGCTTTATATGTTTACGGATGGTTATGCTGACCAAAAAGGCGGCCGCGAGAACGAAAAATATTTTATTAGTGTACTTAAGGAATTACTGGTTTCGATCTCCGATAAAAATACTGGCGAGCAAAAGGAAATTTTGGAAAAGACTTTTATGGATTGGAAGGGCAGTAATGAACAAATGGATGATGTTCTTATTATTGGTATCCGAGTATGAAAAAACAAATAACATATCTGTTTTTGTTCATATACTGTGTAGTCAGCGCACAAAATCGTTTAGATTCTCTCACTAAGGTTTTACAAACTGTTTCAAATGATACCGATAAAGTAAAAACGCTTTTGAAAATCTCTCTATCCTATGGTAGTAATGACCCCGGAAAAGCTTTTGAATACTGCGATAGGGCAGTAACTGTGACTGAGAATGCGAATTATAATCGCACCAACAAAGGAAATAAAAGAATTGCAGCTTCGGCTTACAGAAGTAAAGGTGTTGCCAGTTATTTTTTAGGAAACTACTCCCAAGCTATAAAATTATTACAGGTTTCATTAAAAATGAGCGAAGATGTAGGGGATAGACTAGGTTGTTCGAGCGCTTACGGTTGGTTGGGAAATACATATTACAGCAAGGGAGATTTTGAAAAGGCCTTGCAGTATTTATTGAGTGCGCTTAAACTACAGGAGGAATTAGGGAATAAAGTCGGTCTCGCCGGTTCAATGAATGGTATCGCCAATATTTATCGTATCCGTAAAGAGCTCAATAAGGCGCTTGAATATTATTTTAAATCGCTTGAGATCAGGAAAAAAGTGGATGACAAAGTAAATGAGGCCTATACTTACAATAATATCGGTCTTGTTTACGCAGAGGCAGATAGTTTAGATAAATCACTTTTTTATCATTTAAAATGTTTACAGATTGTAAAACAGTATGATGATAAAAAAGGAATGGCGAATTCGTATGGGAATATCGGGGATGTATATCAAAAGCAAAAGAAATTCAGAGATGCCCTTGTTTATCTTTTTAAATCGCTTGAGATATCAACTGAGATAGGGGATAAGAATGGAAAATGTGCTTCGTATTATGAAATTGGAAAAGCTTACGAGGGTTCCGGTGATTATAAAAATGCAGGTAGTTATTTTGATAAAAGTGTATTGATTGGAAAAGAAATAGAGGACAGGGATGCAGTAAAAGATAATTACCAGGCCTTGGCAGGTATTTATTATAAAAGCAACGACCATAAAAAAGCAATGAAGTATTACGAAAGTTATGCTTTATTAAAAGATTCATTACTGAACCGGGGAAATGATGAGCATATGCAGGAAATGCAGGCGAGTTTCGATACAGAGCAAAAACAAAAAGAAATAGAGTTGTTGCAAAAAGATAAAAGTATCCGCGATTTGCAATTAAGTAAACAGGAAGCAAGCATAAAACGTCAGCGGATTATAATCTATGCGGTTATAGGGGGTTTGCTTTTAGTAATTGCACTTATTTTTGTTGTACTACGGGGAAATAAGAACAGGAAGAAAGCCAATCTCGGACTCGAAAGAAAGAATAGTGAAATAGAATTACAAAAGCAGTTGATAGAAGAAAAAACAAATCAAATAACAGATAGTATTGATTACGCGAGCACCATTCAAAACGCAATCCTTCCACCCGAAAAAAAAATAAAGACTTATTTTCCGGATTCTTTTGTTTTATTTTTGCCAAAAGATGTTGTCAGCGGCGATTTCTATTGGTTGCATGGGGTCAGTAGTAAGAGGGCAGAAAGCAGTGTGCAGTCGGAAAAAAATACAGGTTTACAGACTACTTCTGACTCTATTCTTTTCGCTACTATTGATTGCGTTGGTCATGGCGTTCCCGGTGCATTTATGAGTATAATGGCTAATGGGATGTTGGAAAGCAGTGTCATTGAAAAAAGTAGTGAGCCTTCTTTGATTCTTGATGAGTTAAATGAAACGGTGAAAGGTCTGAATTCGAAAAGTACAAACAAGCAGGTTAAATATGGCTTGGATCTTGCGTTGATGAATTATGATGCTAAGAAAATGGAAGTGAAATTTGCAGGAACAAATACACCGCTGATTATTATTGGGAAAGATAAAGCTGTAATAAAACTGGAACCTGATAATAAGGAAATTGGGAAGTCGGATAAAAATTACAGATCTTCTTCCGTAAAAGTGAACAAAGGCGACATGATCTATCTCTTTACAAATGGTTTTTCCCGGCATTATTCCGGTTTTTCAGAGCTCCTTACTTCAGTCAGCGGATACGATTCTGCCGAACAAAAAGAGAATCTCCGCTGTGAATTCTTAAAGTGGAGGGAAAATAATGAACAGGAAGACGATGTACTTATTATTGGTGTAAGGATATAGTGAAGAAAATTATTTTCATAATTTTAGTTTTTGTTTCCGGAGCAATCTTGGCAAGCAATCAGGATTCTTTATTGAAGGTAGCTGCAGTTCATAAAATTGATTCTGCTTATGTATTAACACTTACAGAGATTGCCGGTAATTATTACG
>JAHEYE010000342.1 GCA_023251695.1 Sphingobacteriaceae bacterium
TCAATTCAAAATTTTTAAAAGAGCCTGTGCAATTCTCTTTAAGAAATTTATCTTCGAAATACTTTTTAGAAAAGGAATGTGAGAGGGATTTACCTATGAGGCCTAATTGCATATGCGAATATAAATAAAAAAGCCCCTCCATTGCGGAAGGGCTTGAATTAATAATTGTTTCTATTTCTTAAGGTATAGCTTCTCGACCTGTAAAATTTCTTTAACCAAACCGGAAGAAGCATCCTTCGCATACAAAATTGCTACCACTGCACAATTTTTCAAATTCTTTCTTAAACCGCCCCAGGGATTTACATTGGCACAATAAGTTTTTGAAATCTGAAAACCGCTTGCTACCGGGCCTTCTTTTAATACATCGCCCCAGGTTCCATTCACATCACTGCGGAGCACATGCATAAAAAGATAATCTGGAATTTCATCGCCATTAACAACAAGTGTTGCTGTTGGCGGTGGTGAATAATCTTTTTGCCTTGCAACGATGCTGTCTTCTGTAACTACAAGTACTAATTTCAAATCATAGTTTGAAGCCTGCGTCATGGTTACTTTTACATCCACACCGAACGCCATTTGAACAGTATCTAAACTTGTCTTTAAAAATATTTTTGCTTTTTGTGCAGATGCTAATTGTGTATTAACCAATCCGGCCCAAGCGGTGCGCGGTTGTGCATATGGCGACTGTGCCCAGTTAACTGAGCCCTTGGGCAAACCAGCACCAGACATACCAAACTCCACATCCCATTGGCTACCCGCGGTGGTTCTGAAATCTTCAGGAAAATCAGGCAATTTCGGAGGTGAAAACTGTGAACCCGCATGTACTGCCATACCAACAATTTTACCAGGATGCGCTGTAATAATACTTTCAAGATCCTCAGCTGCACGCGGACAATTACCACAAGTGTGGCCGGTATAATCCTGTACCAAAACTTTTCTTACATCAAGCGTTGCAGAGTTAGAATCTACAACATGAATTTGTGACAGATTACATTTCTTTGGAATGATAGGGTTTTTAACCTTATCGCATGAAGCAACTATTACCACCAAAAGAATTAATATGACGCTTAGCTTTTTCATCTGCTTTTCTAATTATAAATATACTAAAAACTACTGGTAATTGAAAGTGTTAAACCATTAGATGCGGGTACTACCCTGCACACGCCCCCAACACAAAATATTCCTGCACTTTGCTTACCATAACTAACACTAATCCGGTGCGGACCTTCATTATAGCCAACTGTTCCCAAATAATAATGTATTTTCAATTTATCATTCGGATTTCCATAATTGTATTGATCGAAAACCGCTATAAAGAAATGGTTATTTGGCCACCACTCTATTAAACCGGTTGCCCAATTGCCTTTTGCAACAAGGTTAGAATTAGTTTCAACCTCCTGACTTAACTTTTTATCTTTTCCGGCAACAAATAACCCTTGAAATTCGAAACGGATGGATGATGCAGATTTGTATTTATAGGTAATATCTATCACGCCGATATCTGTCTCCAAGTTTTTGTATCCTGCATTTTTTGAGTTGAATTGAATGATGTTCCGGTTATAAAACTGGTGCGAATAAACAAAAGTTCCTTTTACTTTTTTATTGAATTTTTTGCTGATGTCGATAAAGAAATCCCTGTAATAGCAAAGGTTTTGATTATAAGAACCGATATCCGTTTTATAATTATATCCGTTCACCACGCTATCAAGTCTTGTTTCGGTTGTTCCACCTAGTTCCTGAAAATCCCATTTTGAAACATAGTAATTCATATGATCGGTAGAATCATTTACGGCATATTGTTTTAAACCGTGAGCCTGAGAGTAATTTAAAGTTATTTCCATTCCGTACTTTCCACCCAATAAGGTTCCTTTTTTTACTTTATATTGTAATTCACCCATGATGCCTATTTCACCTTTTAATTGCGTCGCATATGGATTTAATGCCAGTAAAGTATAAGAATGCTGCTTTGTAGTAGCAGGTAAATAATTGATTAATAAATTTTGTAATGATTCCTCACGGTTACTTCTGAAGCTCATATTATCAATTCTCTTCCCCTGAAATAATACTGAAAATCCATTGGTAGCGTAAGATGAAGTGAGATAAAGTGCATCGCCATACTTATAAGAACCTATTGGCCGTTTAGGATCGGTATTGATATTATCGCCCGAAGGGTCGTTTATTTTATACGCATATTCGGTATTAAAATTAAATCCTCCCCGTATAATATTAATTCTTCCGGACGAACAGCCTACGTTTTGTGGAACGATGTAAGTGCTGTTATCGCTTTTCTGGTATTTGCTTACAAAACTACCGCCCAGAATAACCCTTGTTTTTTTGTTTCCTAAAACTGAATCGAATAATTCGTTCACGTTTATTTCCCCGTCCACCCCGCGCACAATTCCGGGGCCTGTTGTAAAAAATATTCTTTGTTTACCTATAACACCTTTTAGAGTTACACCTTTATAGGGATTTGAAATAATACGGGCACCATCAATCGAATTGTCGTACAATAAACCGGGTTCGTAATAGGAGCGCAGTGTTAAACCATTTCCGAATTGTTCGTAAAAATTGCCTATTGTAATATCTAATAATTGCGATTGGTAACGCGCGTAACGGTTTACAATGCCCTGTCCTTTGTAACCGGGTAAAAATCCTTGCCGCACATTATTATAAGCTTCATACCTTACACCGGCCGAAAATTTTCCTTTTGAATAATTGATGTTTCCAAAAACATTTGATAAAAATTTCTCCGGTACTTTTGGCGCCCCGATTAAAGAATCGTATTCATAATATTGCCCGTCTAAC
>JAHEYE010000343.1 GCA_023251695.1 Sphingobacteriaceae bacterium
TGATTTACCTATCCCCGGTTCGCCACCAAACAAAACCAAACTTCCGGGAACAATACCGCCACCAAGTACACGCGTTAATTCTTTTCCGGGAACCGCAATGCGTGGATAATCCTGTAAGCCCACATCCTGTAACAAAACAGATTTATTATTTCCTGAAGCTGATTTACCGGAAGCGAACACCTGCAAGCGATTATTCTTGGTTTCTTTCTGTACTTTTTCTTCTACAAGGGTATTCCACTCGTTGCAGCTTACACAGCGGCCAACCCATTTATTGTGTTGTGTTCCGCAGCTCTGACAGAAATATGTTGTTTTGGCCTTTGGCATTTCTTGTTTCTTGGTTTCTGGTTTGTATTAGTTTCTAATTGTTTTTGTATTTGTTGCCCCTGTAATTTGAATTGTTTAAATAGAACATAAATTTTGCGATTTTACTCGCTAATTCATTACACTTTATCTGGAATTCATTTAATTCATCTTCATTTAATATGTTTCTGTCATATGTTCGGTACAATTGCGAACGAACCTCACCTAAAGAACCTTTAGCAATTGCCAAAAACTGAATAAACTCTCTGTTTCCATCGCGCTCAAAACCTTCCGCAATATTGTCCATAACAGAACCGGCGGAAGAATCTAACTGCTCCTTTAATTTATAATTTTTAGATTCAAGTAAGCGTTCTAAAACGTAACAAACCTCTTTGTTTAAAACTCTGGCATTTTGCCATATGTCAAGATCTTCAAATTTTTTTATTGTTGCCATAAAGAATCATTTAACTAGAAACGATAAACCAAGAAATCAAAACCGCCAAGTTACCTGGAAGTTTATGACATCGTAATTACAAAGCTATATCATAAAAACAGACATCCTTGCTACAGATTGTAGCATTTTTGGATTAATAAGGTAAATTCAAGGATATTGTGAAGAATTTGTATCTTTATTATTCTGTAAATGAGATCAAGGACCATCAAAATATCGGCTTTTATTTTAACACTCGTTATCGTTGTTTTACTTAGCTGTAAAAAAGACAAGGTCAACATACTTGAAAGTACGTCCGTTACGGGTAGCGGGTTGGTGGATAATACCTGGACTTTTGATAAACCCCACAGTAATGTGAATTGGGAATCAAAATATCTGGATTGGTCAACCGGTATGCTAACCGGCCGCTTTAATAATTTTAATTTTAACCCCAAGTTTTCTTTTAATGAAAGCGATCTTAGTCTTTGTGGCATCAATGCATGGGTACAATTGTCTTCGGTTGATTCGGGTGAGCCGGGAAGAGACGGCGTTGGAAAATGTCTTCGAAGTTTTATGGGCGTAACGTATCTCGACACCAACAAAACAATTACCGACCCCATTAGCGATACGGCCTGGTTCAGAAGCACAAGCTTTGTAAGATCTGGTACCGGTTATGTTGTTTTCGGAAATTTAAGATTCAACCGTTACCGTGCGCCAAGCGGATATCCCGACGGCACTTTTATTTTAAAACCAGCAATAATGTACTTGTTCTATAACGGCACAAATGATTTTGATACGAATGGAGATATGGTGAACGACAAGCTCCGCGCATCATTCAGTGCCAAACTAACATTTAAACGCTCAGATTTTATCGACACACAATCTACCATTCAATGGGTCCCTGTTCCGGCTTTAGCGGATCAGACAGGAAATACAGTTGCTACTAATAACAAAACCTACGGGGTATGGACCACTAACGTTGCCGATGAAATGAGCTTTTCTTTTAACGCACAATTCTATAAGAATCATTAGAGATGAAGATTAGAATATTATTTGTCATATTAATTGTTCTTGTAACAAGTGCCTGCAAAAAAGAAGCGGGCCCCGGCGGAAAGAATACAATTAAAGGCATTGTTTATTTTATGAATGGCGTTAGCGGAACACAAGATGTTGTAAAAGATGCACAAGTATCAATAGCATATGGCACCGATCAAGCCACGTTGGAATTCAATAAAACAATACTCACCAATTCTGACGGCTCCTATAGTTTTGAAGGATTAAGAAAGGGAAATTATTATTTAAGCGCAACGTATACTGATTCGCATGGGTTTGTTTATAAAACCAACGGCGCCACTGTTACTTTGAATCACAGAAAGAAACAAGCTACAGCTGAATTAATATTATTATAAAAACAAAGAATATGAAAACACTTTTTACAAAATTATGTTTTACCTTTTTACTTGCCATCGGCGCGGTAACAATTAGCAACTCCCAAACGGTAAATTGGCAATGGGCACGCAGCGCAGGCTCGTCGGGCTCCGAAATTGCCGAAGCTTCTGTTTTAGATGCTTCCGGAAATCTTTATGTGGTGGGCTGGTACACCAGCGCAAGTATTAATTTTGGAACTTTCACATTGCTGAATCCCGGAAGCGGAACAGGCAACATGTACATTGCGAAATACGATGCCGCCGGAACTGCTTTGTGGGCCAGAAATTATGGCGGTGTTGATGGAGAAGTGGGGAATAGTATTGCCTCTGATGCAAGCGGAAATATTTACGTTTCAGGTTGGTTTTCCAGTCCGACCCTTGTCATGGGAACATTCACGCTCACTAATAGTTCGGTAGGGAAAACAGATTTTTTTGTGGCAAAACTTAATTCCATCGGGAACACGGTTTGGGCCACTAGTGCATCGGGTGCGGGTTACGACCGCGGTTATGGCATTACACTGGATGGTTCGGGAAATGTTTTTGTGACCGGATGTTTTGACGGCGCTTCCGTTAATTTTGGAAGCGGTGCTTTAACAAATTCAGGACTTACTGATGATTTTTTTATTGCGAAGTATGATCAGAGCGGGA
>JAHEYE010000134.1 GCA_023251695.1 Sphingobacteriaceae bacterium
TTACCTGGGATGTGGATCAGGACAAAGTACTCGGACCATTGTCAGAATTATTTAATCCCGATATCAAAGTAAAAAACTGGCTCGGAAAATTAGGGGCTCTTGTCTCACATCAATTCATGTACAAATGGTTTGGTGTTTCTTCATTCCTTTTTGTTCCTGTTCTTGTGATGTATGGCTTGCAGAAATTACTCAGCAAATCATTTGTAAAACCACAGGCCTTTAACGCGAAGTGGTTATTTTTAATGGTTTGGAGTTCTTTAACCCTCGCATTTATTTTTCATGACAAACTGTTTTTCTTGGGCGGCGGATTTGGTTATGTGCTGAATATGCAAATCAGTAATTACGTTGGAGGAATTGGTTTATTAGCCTTACTCGCCTTTTCGATGCTTACGTTCTTAGTGCTTAGTATTAATCTCTCGTTCAAATTACCTGAACGTAAAATGGAAGAGGTTGCAACGGATCCTGAATTAGAAACAGAAGAAGAATTTGTAGCTGAAGAGAAAGCAGAAACTATTTTCTATGTTAACGAAACCAAAGAAGAAAAGTTAACTGAACAGGAAGAAGCAGAAGCATTGAACTTTGAAGTAAAAAATGCAGTTGTTGAAACACCGCTTGTTGAAGAGAAGAAAGAAGAACCTGTTGCAGAAATTAAAGAAGAGCCCATTGCTCTTGGTTTAAATAATGAAACTGCAAACGACACCAAAACTGAGGGTGAACCTGAGTTCTCAGTTGAAACCGGCCCTAAAGAAGATGTACTGGAAGATGAAAATAAAGCTGCCCAATTAGTTGAAGAATTCGGAGAGTACGACCCTACTCTTGATTTAGGAAATTATCAATTCCCGCATTACGATTTATTGAATGATTATGGCAACGTACATTCAAAAGTAAATCAGGAAGAATTAGTTCAGAACAAAGACCGCATCATTGCCACACTGAAAAATTACGGCATTGAGATAGATAAGATTATGGCGACAGTTGGTCCGACTGTAACCTTGTACGAAATTGTTCCGGCAGCGGGTGTGCGTATTTCAAAAATCAAAAACCTTGAAGACGACATTGCTTTAAGTTTAGCGGCGCTTGGCATCCGTATCATCGCTCCTATTCCCGGTAAAGGGACAATCGGTATTGAGGTGCCTAACCAAAATCCGGAAATGGTACCGATGCGGAATATTTTAGCATCAGAGAAGTTCAATAATTCAACGTATGATTTACCAATCGCGCTCGGAAAAACAATCAGCAACGAAATTTTTATTGCCGATTTAGCAAAGATGCCCCACTTATTAATGGCAGGGGCAACCGGACAAGGTAAATCAGTCGGATTAAATGCAGTACTCGTTTCATTGCTCTATAAAAAACATCCCGCACAAATTAAGTTTGTGTTAGTAGATCCGAAAAAAGTAGAATTAACTTTATATAATAAAATTGAACGACACTTCCTTGCTAAACTTCCAAACTCGGAAGAAGCAATTATTACAGATAACACAAAAGTAATTCACACCTTGAACTCATTGTGTATTGAAATGGATACGCGTTATGGCTTATTACAGGATGCGCAAGTAAGAAATATTAAAGAGTACAATGCTAAATTCGTCAACAGAAAACTAAATCCGAACGACGGACATAAATATTTACCATACATTGTTTTGGTGGTAGACGAATTTGCTGATTTAATTATGACTGCAGGAAAAGAAGTAGAAACCCCTATTGCCCGTTTAGCACAATTAGCCCGCGCAGTTGGTATTCACTTGATTATTGCAACACAACGTCCGAGTGTAAATATTATTACAGGAACCATAAAAGCTAACTTCCCGGCCCGTATTGGTTTCCGTGTGTCAAGCAAAATAGATTCAAGAACAATTTTAGATGCGGGCGGTGCAGAACAACTGATTGGTCGGGGAGATATGTTATTGAGCACAGGGAACGATTTAATACGTATACAGTGCGCATTTGTGGATACCCCGGAAGTAGAAAAGATCTGCGATTTCATTGGCGGACAACGTGCTTATCCAAGCGCATTCATGTTACCTGAATATGTGGACGAAAACGCAGCAGATAGTGGAAATGAAATTGATTTAAGCGAGCGCGATAAAATGTTTGAAGACGCTGCTAAATTAGTCGTACAGTTTCAGCAAGGCAGCGCTTCCTTCTTACAACGTAAATTAAAACTGGGTTATAACCGCGCAGGACGGATTGTTGATCAATTGGAAGCTGCAGGTATAATCGGTCAATTTGAAGGCTCTAAAGCACGTGAAGTGTTGTGCAAAGACATGATGCAATTAGATGGGATATTGAAGAAAATTAAAGGCGAATAATTAAACCTTCACTGTTGTTTTTAAACTTTCGAGCCAAAGAATTGCCGCATTTTCATCTGTAAAAAGTTTAGTTTTCACTTTCGGTTTAGTTACATTAATAAAAAAATTGGCAATTAACCTAACAGGTAAAGACTTTACCAAAAACGCATCAGCCATTCTGTAATTGAGAATATATTCCGCGTCAGCATAAATTTGCCGGGCTTCTGTACTTGAAGTTAAATTTCCTCCAAAATCAATAACTGCATAATGTTTTTTTGGACCCATAAATTCCTGAACGTATTGTAACATTTCATTTATTTCGGCGACATCAACTACCTGGTCCTGCTTGACGCGGTAAAATAAAATATTTTTTTCTTCATCATATTCCAGAAGAGCCAAAGGAAATTGTTTTGTTTTCATAGTGGCTAAATATAGGAATTATTTTTCAGCAGCAGCCCTGGTTAGTCTGTCATTTATCGCCATTCCTAAACCAATATTTGGAAGGTAATCCGTTAAAATAATTTTTGCTGCACTCTCGTCCAATGTTCTCAATCCTGTAAACAAATTGGCTGCTGCCTCTGTTAAATCAGAAATTTCAGATAGATTAAATGTTGGGGCATTAAATTTTTTGCTCCCGAAATTAAGTACGCAAGCATTTTTATTTTGCTCCAATAATTCTTCAATATTTCCAATCAGCAATTTTTTCATTGGCGAATAATGACTTTTTAATTGTCCGGGTGCCGTTGGATTATCAGAATTATTAATTCTTAACTCTAGCTTGCCGACAATCTTTTCAATTTGCTCAATACTTAATCCGCCTAACCGGTAAATACAAATTTTACCATTTTCCATACCAACAATGGTCGATTCAATTCCGACTGAACAATTTCCACCATCCAAAATATAATCTATTTCATTTCCTAATTGCCTATTTACGTGCTCAGGTTTTGTAGGACTAACATAACCAAACGGATTAGCGCTCGGAGCTGCGAGAGGAAAATTTAATTCTTTCAATAATTGAAGCGTTAAAGGATGATCCGGAACTCTGACTGCAACTTTTTCTAATCCTGAAGTCACCAAATCAGGAATAATATTTTTCTTTGGTAATAATAAGGTTAATGGTCCGGGCCAATACGCTTTTGCCAATTTCTCTAACTCTGCCGGAAATTCTGAAACATATTCTTTCGCCTTTTCCATTGAATAAGTATGGACGATTAACGGGTCGAATGCAGGCCTCTTTTTAGCTTTGAAAATCCCTGCAACAGCAATAGAATCAAGGGCGTTAGCACCAAGCCCATAGACGGTTTCTGTTGGAATAGCCACCAGTCTACCCTCCTCAAGTAACTGAACAACTTTTAAAATATCTTTCCCAATGGTGGCCATTGCTCAAAATTAGCAAAAAAGGCTATATTTGCTTGCTTTAAATTACAGTGGTAACCCTAAAAGACAAACAGTTTAAACCTTATATAAGTTCCGACAAAATTTTGGAAGCCGTTAAGGAAGTGGCCAAAAAAATTAACTCAGACTTGGCCGGTGAATCGCCGGTTTTTTTAGCGGTATTAAACGGTTCGTTTATGTTTGCTGCCGATTTAATGAAAGAAATAAATTTAAATTGTGAAATATCCTTTGTTAAATTAGCATCCTATCATGGCACCACCAGTTCGGGCACAATAACTGAATTAATCGGACTGAATCAGGATTTAAGCGGAAGAACAGTTGTGATACTTGAAGATATTGTGGACACAGGAAATACAGTAGAGAAATTGGCAGAAATATTAAATAGCAAAAAAGTAAAATCATTTAAAATTGCAACAGCATTTTTTAAACCCAGTGCTTATACCAAAAAACTAAAAATAGATTATGTTGGTTTAGAAATTCCAAATGATTTTGTGGTTGGTTATGGTTTGGATTACGATGGATTAGGAAGAAATTTAAAGGATGTTTTTGTTTTAGCTTAATAATGTAAAAAATAATACTATGTTGAATATTGTTTTATTCGGCCCTCCGGGCGCAGGCAAAGGAACTCAATCTCAAAGTTTGATTTCGAAATACGGACTGGTTCACTTATCAACCGGTGATTTGTTGCGTACCGAAATAGCGCGCGGCACTGAACTTGGTGTAAAGGCAAAAGAAATTATGGACCGTGGCATTTTAGTAAGCGACGATATCGTAATCAGCATGATCGAAAATAAACTGGATGCCAATCCATCCGCCAACGGATTTATTTTTGATGGTTTCCCACGTACAAAAGCACAGGCCGAAGCGCTGGATGATTTATTACAGAAAAAAGGAACCGCCATCAGCTGCATGCTGGCTCTCGAGGTTGATGAAAAAGAGTTAACCCGCCGCTTATTGGAAAGAGGAAAGGAATCAGGCAGAGCCGATGACCGCGATGAGGCGACCATTAAAAACCGTATTAACGAATACAACAATAAGACGCTGCCCTTAAAAGAATATTACTCAGCTGAAGGAAAGTTTCATTCGATAAACGGAATTGGTTCGGTAAGCGATATTTTTAATGTTATTCAGAACCGTTTGGTTTTTATTGAAGCTGAAATTGAATTGACTCAATTGGAAAATGATTTAGAACATTTAGATTTAACTGTGAATGATTTTGAACAGGTAAATGAAGTATCGTCTGAATTAAAAAGAGATATTGAAGAATTACAACACGCCGAAAACTCTTCTCCTAAACCGGAAAAGAAAGCAGAAGGCAGTAAGCAGAAGGCAATGAGCAGTAAGAAGAAGGCAGTGAGCAGTAAGAAGAAGGCAGTGAGCAGTAAGCAGAAGGCAGTAGGCAGTAAGCAGAAGGCAGTAGGCAGTAAGAAGAAGGCAGTGAGCAGTAAGAAGAAGGCAGTGAGCAGTAAGAAGAAGGCAGTAAGCAGTAAGAAGAAGGTGAAAGCAAAACCCGCGAAGAAAAAAGCTGCTCCGAAAAAGAAAGCTAAAGGGACCAAAAAGACTAAAAAGAAAGTTGTAAAAAAAGTTGTGAAGAAAAAAACAGCGCAGAAAAAAAACAATAAGAAAGCCGGTAAAAAGAAAAAATAAACTTTTGCCAATTCTCCGAACTACGAACTCTTAACTCCGAACTACTGTGGACTCAAACTTTGTTGATTATGTAAAAATTTGTTGCCGCAGTGGAAAAGGCGGTGCGGGTTCAGTGCATTTTCACCGCGACATTGATACTGCTAAAGGCGGGCCTGATGGTGGTAATGGCGGTCGTGGCGGACATGTTATTTTACGAGGCAACAAACAATTGTGGACACTCATCCATTTAAAATACCGCAAGCATGTAATTGCTGAAGAAGGCGAAAATGGCTCTAGTTCAAATTCATCAGGCAAACAAGGTAAAGATGAAATTTTAGAAGTGCCTTTAGGAACAGTAGCAAAAGATTTTGATACGGGCGAAGTGATGTTTGAAATTACTGAAGACGGACAAGAAATAATTATTGTTCCCGGCGGACGTGGTGGTATGGGAAATATGAATTTCGCAACACCGACCAAGCAGACTCCGCGACACGCCCAACCCGGCGAAAACGGAAAAATGGAATGGAAGGTTTTAGAATTAAAAGTTTTAGCTGATGTTGGTTTAGTTGGATTTCCGAATGCCGGAAAATCAACTTTACTTTCTGTTGTATCAGCAGCGAAACCTGAAATTGCAGATTATCCTTTCACTACACTTACACCAAACTTGGGAATCGTAAAATACTATGATTACCAGAGTTTCGTAATGGCAGATATTCCCGGAATTATTGAAGGCGCACACGAAGGAAAAGGTTTAGGCATCCGTTTCTTAAAACATATCGAACGCAACAGTATTTTATTGTTTCTGATAAGTTGTCAGAGTCCGGATATTTATAAAGAATTTAAAGTTTTACTAAATGAAGTAGAACAATTTAATCCCGAACTCCTCTATAAAAAACGTGTATTAGGAATTACCAAATGTGACACCATTGATGCTGAATTAGAAAAAGATTTAGAGAAGGAATTAAAAACAAAACTAAAAGGTCATGATAAAATCCCTTACATCTTTTTCTCTTCTGTAAGTGGCGCAAAAGTTCAAGAGCTGAAAGACCTCTTGTGGCAGAATATTAATTCTTAGTTTAAATCCCAACCCTTCGATTCTAGCACAGCTTTACATTTCGGACAGAATTCTTTTTCTTCACCCGTACAATTCTTCCCTTCGGCATCCCGCATGAAACAGGTTTTAACCGGACAATGTGGCAATCCTTGCGTATGACCTAATTCGTGTATCGATGTTTTGAATAATTCCTCTAGAACATTCTTTTTTGATAAGCGGAAAGTTGAAGCAACACAAGCATTGCCCGGACAATAACCCAAACCCATGATACCATAATCTTTTATTTCATCTTTAGTGGTGCTGATGTCTTTTATGGTTAATCCGATCGTAACATATCCTGCTTTTGTTTGACGGTTTAAATAATGGATCAGAGAATCGGCACGGTAACGTTTTCTTCCTTCATAATACGCTAATTTCGGAAGCGGAATTGTTTTCTTTACCTCAACATTCGGATAAATCTTTTGCAATTCTTTACGGACGTGCTCGACAGTTTGTTTCGGAATATCACCCAGTGGCTGAATATCAACAATTATTGGTTCTACCGATCTTTTATTTATAAAAGAGATGGAAATAAAAACAATAAAGACCGCAATCAGTTTTTTTATTACCATTTGAAGCAATTATCCACTTTAATCTTCAATTTATTTCCGAAGGAGTATTTCGCCATTTTTCTGTTCATCTTTGCTAATTTATTTTTAAAATGAAAAGATTTATGTTTTGAAGTTGATACTGTTTTTCGGGAGGCGAATTTTATAGAGGGTAATTTCAGAGTTGGTAAATTAATATCCAGATTTAAATTTAAAGAGCCATTTCCCAATTGAATGGCTGGAATATTGACAGAAGCAATCTGTTCAATCATATTATTTTCGTTCCCGAAACTATTACCGTCATTAATATCTGCCTGCTGACTAAAATTTCCCTGCAACTGAATATCATTATTAATATTATTTTCTAAAACATTAATCAAGGGCTGAATGTTGTCATTAATATTTGAAATATTAATGAGATTAGTTTGAACCGGATTTGAAACGTTTGTATTTACTGGATTTGCATTTACCCTTCGTCTTCTTTGTTGCCTTTGAATTGTATTTGCGCCGGTGGCCCTTTGAACATAAACCTGTGGGTTTGCATTCGCACGCGCCGGTTTATTTGTGTTATTATCGTTTACAATCATATTTGAAGCAAACACCTGAACCGGTTGTACAAACCGCTGTTGTTGCATATTTGTATTCGATATGTTAGTCTGAATTAAATTCTGAGCAAATCCATTTAAGGCGAATAATACCGGGGCAATAAATACTACTTTTTTCATGCTGTTTATTTTACAAATCAAAGGTTTAATAATTAATCTTTGGCCTTTCTATTTGGATGTTAAGGAAGCCTAATTTCCATAAGGGATTAACAAATTTTAGCCGCGGATTACACAGATTTACACAGATTAAGGGCCTTATCTACCTCATTATCTGCGAAATCTGTGTAATCTGTGGCTCTTTTTGTACCTTTACGGCCTTGGTTAAAATTGCAAATATTGAGCTCGGAGAATTCCCATTATTGCTTGCTCCGATGGAGGATGTAAGCGATCCGCCATTCCGTTATGTTTGCAAAAAATACGGTGCCGATTTAATGTACACCGAGTTCATCAGCAGCGAAGGTTTAATCCGCGATGCGATGAAAAGCAAAAAGAAACTCGATATTTTTGATTACGAAAAACCAATTGGCATTCAAATCTTCGGTGGTGATGAAGAAGCCATGGCCCTCTCCGCAAAAATTGTTGATGCTACTAATCCCGATATTCTCGACATCAATTTTGGTTGTCCCGTAAAAAAAGTGGTTTGCAAAGGCGCTGGTGCAGGTGTTTTAAAAGATATTGATCTTATGGTGCGCTTAACAAAAGCTGTTGTGAAATCAACTAACCTTCCCGTTACGGTTAAGACACGTTTAGGCTGGGATGATAACATGATTAACATAATGGAAGTAGCCGAACGTTTACAGGATGTTGGAATAAAAGCTTTAACCATTCACGGGCGTACACGTTCTCAAATGTACAAAGGCTCTGCTAAATGGGAATATATTGCAGAGGTAAAAAATAATCCACGCATAAAAATTCCTGTTTTCGGTAATGGCGATGTTGATTCTCCTGAAAAAGCATTAGAATACAAAAATAAATATGGCGTTGATGGCATAATGATTGGCCGCGCAAGTATTGGCTATCCCTGGATATTTAATGAAATAAAACATTTTTTTAAAACAGGTGAACATTTGCCTGCCCCTACACTGGAAAACCGCGTTGAGGTTTGCAAAACGCATTTGATGAAATCAGTTGAATGGAAAGGCGAACGTTTGGGAATGTTAGAAATGCGTCCGCATTATACTAATTATTTCAAAGGCATTCCGCATTTTAAAGATACTCGTATGATTCTTGTAACCTGCGATTCTTTAAATCAGGTATTAGATACTTTAGATTCTGTTCCTGAAAAATTTGAATCCCTGATTGAATTAAAATAATCTGATGAAGCAATTTCTCATTTTT
>JAHEYE010000344.1 GCA_023251695.1 Sphingobacteriaceae bacterium
AAACTGAATGTAATCTTTTAGATTTTTAAAACGGATGAATTGAAGATATTCTTTACTTTTAAGGAAGGTGTCTTCCGGAATGTTTAGTGAGTCGGAAATAATTTCTTCATCTTCTTCCAACTTTGTATAATTTTTAAATACTTTATTCAGATCGTAGCAAACGAATTTCCCACATTGATAAGGTGGAGTTGAAACCCACATCAAACCATCTTTTGGCTTGAAAATAACGCCGTGATGTGCGATTAGTTGATTCATGGCCTTTTCATTACAAAAGCCAATATCTTTTCCGTTAATTCCTTTTTGGTTTCTCAGAATCGCGGCCGCAGCTATATAATCAATTTTATTTTTTTCTAACAACAATTGTTTTAATCTGATCTTACGGTAAAGTGATGAGCTTTCGTTCAGATTTTTCAGATTGGATAATTCATCGGAGAATAACTTTCCCTGATAATGGTTCGAGCATTCAATTTGATTACTACCTGCATCATAAACATCCATGGCACTTGGTGTTTTTTCAATAATGATAGCTTTGTTGTCGGCTCCGCTTCCAATAAGAATGCTTTCCGATACAAATACTTTTCTTTTTTTGGCGATGGCAATGGCTTCATTAATATTTTTCGCGTATTGCAAAATTTCCCTCGCCAACAGTGCAATGGGCGTAGCGGCATCTGTCGGAATTTCGCTTTTGGCTGCATTAATCGTAACGGTAATTCCTTTTTCGTTCATCCCGCTGGCGGCGCCAATAAATCCGGCCCAGGTAATGGTTGCAAATTTATAACCCTCTTTGGGATTGGTAAACTGAACAATTTTATTCATAGCAAATTCATCCCCACTAAAAAAATCAAAATTGCGGGCGAGCAATAATTCACCATCCTCCGATTTTTCATTCCATACGCCAAATGAGGTGCAGCCAACGGTCATGTTTTTATCCTGTAAAGCATGACCAATATCATGCGCACCGTGATAATTTAAGATGCGATGATATTTTGGCCCGACAAAATCATATTTATCGGAAGCAAAACGGGAGATGCCATAAATTTCTTCTTTGTATTCATCGATGATGTTATCGGGTAAATGACGGTTAAAGTAAGCGACAAAATATTTCAGGAATTTAAGGTAATTGAGATCCGGAATTAAAATCTGGATTTGGTGTAGGAAAGCCTCTTCCTGAAATTGCGCCAATTCTTTTGTAAGGTGACCATTCGCTGCGCCACGTTCAAATCCGTTTCCTTCTACATACAACTCCCATAAACCACTTTCACTTTTCTTGAGCCAATTGTTTCCTACGGTATAAAAATTTTCGGAGCGTTGAACGCGTTCCTGTTTCAATGCAGAGATATCTGTAATTTTTGGTTCGGAAATTTGTATCGCGAGAATAAAATAAACACCTAAGACAATAATCAGTGTCAGAAAAACAAGGAAGGTTCTGAATAATATCCTGAATAATTTTCTTAACATTTCTTCTCTGTTCTGAATTTCTTATCCGAGGCCTTACAAATAGCTTTAGTGACATCGCGTCCTGTTTTTATAGTAATAGGCAAACCTCCACCCGGCTGGTTCCAATGACTGCTGAAATAAAAATTTTTCAATCCCGGTAAAGTAAATCCAACCGGACTGGGCGCCAACAAATTTTTTCCCGGTAACCAACCTTGCGTGCTGCCTTTCCAATTATTGGTATAACGGTAAACAGTGGCAGGTGTTGCCATATCGCTCATCTCCAGTTTGTCTTTTATTCCACCTAATCGTTCATCAAGTAATTGAATTATTTTTTCTGTAAATTCTTTTTTAACCTTTCTGTATTCGGGACGATTATTTTTTCTTAAGTCGAGCCACCAGTCGCCATTCTTAGTATAGAAACTTACAACCACTGCACTTTTTCCGGCGGGCGCCATCGTTCTGTCGTAATTGTAAATATGAACTTCAAGGCGGTCGTATTTTGTACCATCCGGCAGAATTAAATCTTCTTTCAAAGGATAACGTGAAAAATGCGGCTGGTTTTTAAATTCATCAGCTATACCAAAACCCAGATGCACAATAGAATAAAACACCTCCAGTTTTTTTAAATCACGGAGCTTCAACATGTGATTATTCACATATTTTCCCATGAGCAAATCAAAAACTGTAAAATGCCAGTCGCTGGCCGAAAGAATTATGTCGGAATAATGTTTTACATTGTTACGTACCAGTAAACCTTTTGCGGTATCGTTTTCCACCAAAATTTGTTTAACAGGGGTTTTGTAATGAATCTTGCCACCGAGCGACAAATAGCTTTGTTCAACTTTTTTCGCGAACTCCAGTGAACCGCCAAGCGGATAGCCCGCGCTTTTTTTATCGAAGCACGAAAGCGGCATTGTTACTACCAATATATTTACTTCATTTCCATCGTAAAGCAATTCAAAACTCTCACGCAGAAAAGGACTCTTTAATTTTTTGGCAAAAGTATAATTCGTTTCATTTTTTAATTTCAGGAACCAATATAAAAATTCCATGTAACGCATCATTTTTATACCCCGGATCATTGATTGAAAAAACGGTAATTCATCCATGATGGGAGGCAAATCGAATTTTTGCATGATGCGCATCGATTTAATTAACTCATCAATTGGTTTTTTATCTTCCGGCGAAAGATCTAAAAGATAAGCATGCAGTTGGTCTATGTTCGTGTAAAGTTTAAAAACATTCGAGCCGTGTCTGTCTTTGGTGTTCTTAACTTCAACTTCAATACGGATATCATGGTTCACGAACTCGATTTTTTTCATATCGAGAATTTCGGTCCACATTT
>JAHEYE010000345.1 GCA_023251695.1 Sphingobacteriaceae bacterium
ATTTAGTCCAGTCTTTTTCATTGTAACCTGTCGTCCATTTAAAACTTACAAATTCATTATCATTAAATTCTTTTCCAACGCAATTGCACGATTCTGAAATTCCGTAACTAATTTTATTATTTGCTTTCGCCAATTCATTTAGCACCTCATCATCGCCGTTCATAAAAATTTTACCGTTTTTCTTTTCAATGAAACGATACATTTCGCTTTTGCCTTTTTTCACACCTTCTATCCCACCAAAACCTTCGAGATGGGCTTTTCCAATATTGGTAATTAATCCGAAATCAGGTTCAGCAATTTTACAAAGCATTTCAATTTCTCCCTGATGATTCGCGCCCATTTCAATAACCGCCATCTGGTGTTGTTTGGTAATGGATAATAAAGTTAAAGGAACGCCGATGTGATTATTTAAATTTCCAACGGTAGCTAAAGTTTTATATTTTTTGGAAAGCACCGCGTTAATTAATTCTTTGTTGGTCGTTTTGCCATTGCTTCCGGTAATAGCAAGAATGGGAATTTTTAATTGCCTGCGATGATGATTACTTAAATCCTGAAGCGCCTGTAATACATCCTTTACCAAAAAAATATTATTATTCACTAAAAACTTTTCTTCATCCACAATCGCATAAGCACAACCACCTTCAATTGCTTTTGGTGCAAATTCATTCGCATTAAAATTATCTCCGCTTAACGAAAAAAATAAAGAACCTTTAATTAATTTTCGTGTATCGGTACAAACTTTTTGTTCGCACTCAATAAATAAAGCGTAAAGTTTTTCAGTTGAAGTGAAATCAGACATACTGCAAAATAAAAAACCCTCCCCGAATATTGGGGAGGGTTTGAATATTATTTATGAACACTATTATTTACCACCTAATCCAACAGGACTACCAACTCTTACCATTGCACAACGGAAACCGATATGAGCAGTAGCTTGCCTTTGGTCTAAGAAACGACGAGTACCCGGATTTAAGAAATAGGCACGATCTCTCCAGCTTCCCCCTTTATAAACCCGCGATTTATCATTAATTAAAGATGTTTTTGCGTATTCATACATTAATTTATCTGATTTATCCGCATAAGCGTCTTCGCCCTGATCGTAATAAATACTGGAAGTTACATCACCATCAAGGTAACTGATATAATCTGCCGATTTATAATTTCTTCTCTCATCTAAATTATCAGCAGCAACAGCCGAAGAAACTTCTCTCCATTGAACACGGCCCGGAATATCTGATTTACCCTCAGAACCTGCGTTATTATTACCGTTGGCATCAACCGTTAAAATAGTAAGTACACTATCTGTTGATTCAGCAGTTTCACCGCTTACACCATGTGGCGAAGGAGGGTTAACTTTATGTTTAAATTTCTGATATAGCGGTCCGTCTACGTTGGTTAAAATTTCGCCGCCTAATCCGCCTATTAAAGTTGTACTATCGCGTTTTTGTGTAGTGAAAACGTTACCACGGAAAGGACGGAACTCATCAGCATCGGTAACTGTATTAGGACGATAAACATCCATACACCATTCCGACACGTTACCTGCCATATTGTATAAACCATAATCGTTAGGCCAATAAGAATATACAGGGGAAGTTACATCAGCATTATCATTTAAGAACCCTGCAGTACCCATGTAATCACCAGCACCGCGCACAAAGTTGGCATTGATTTGTCCGATATATTTATCAGTAGCGTTACGAACACCATGCCCGTTCCAAGGATAAATTCTACGATCTGTAATTCGCTCACCAATTGTGTTACCAATTAAACCGTAAGAGGCGTATTCCCACTCGGCTTCAGTTGGCAAACGGTATTTAGGTAAAAAGATACCATCTTCCATGCGAACATCACGCTCGGGGTTTTGTTCATCAAAAGAAGGTAATTTTTGTTTTAATTGACCTTGCCATTTTCCGGCTAAATACGCTTCTGTGCTAAAATAATCTTGGTCGGAAGGATTTGGAACGTGGTCAATTAAACCTTCACGAATTAAAATAAATTCGTTTACCCTATCGGTTCTCCAGGCACAAAAATCATTTGCCTGTAACCAGTTTACGCCTACAACCGGATAATCGCGGTAAGCAGGGTGACGTAAATAATACTCAACATAAGGCTCATTATAAGCTAATTTTTCGCGCCAAACCAATGTATCCGGTAAAGCCTTATAAAATATATCCGGGAAAGTGGGACCGAAAACTCTTCCGGTCCAAAATAAATATTCTAAATAAGAGAAATTGCTAACTTCCGTCTCATCCATATAAAATGAAGAAATAGTAACACGGCGCGGAACATTGTTCCACTCATAAGTTACATCGTGTTCAATACGGCCCATGGTAAAGGTACCACCTTCAATTAAAACAAGTCCAGGTCCGGTTTCTTGCTCCTCATAAGGTACTTTTTCAAAACCACCGTTTTCAGACATGTTATAGGCCCAACCTGAAACAGGCGAACGCTCATTTATACATGAAACCATAAAAAGCGACACAATTGCAGCTGTTAAGGTTTTGCGGTTCTTTATCGGATTTATTCTCATAATTACTAAGAGTTAATTATCGCTATAACGTAAATATTATATAAAGGTTACAATAAAAATTTAGAAAGATGGGCAACTAATGGTTCTGTATTTCTTTTTCTTAGGTTTACATTCGAACTGAACTTGTAATGAAATTTCGTGCGAACCTGCAGTGTTACCAGCTAATTTTGAAATAGTTACATCATAACTGTAACCAAATTTAAAGCTTCTTGTTTGAATTCCTATTAATGCAATTACGGCATCA
>JAHEYE010000025.1 GCA_023251695.1 Sphingobacteriaceae bacterium
ACGGTAATTATGTTCTAAGCCCGCATGAAGTGCTCCGTTTAATTTTTGATATCCCCATTCATTTTTATTTATAAGGTACACCATATCCTGCGGCAAATCCCGCAGGATCGCTTTATAATGTACATAAAAACGTGTTTTTTCCCTGTTGCTCTTTTTATCAAAACCAATCGTTCCACCATCCAATCCATCCAATGATTTTAACTGCAAATAGAAGTTAGATTTTTTAATGAATTTGTCGGTACTTGTTTTGTAATTGAATAAAACAGAAATTGGATTATAGCTATTGATGCTACTTATTGTTTTAGTCGCGCTGTCTAAATAAGCCTGCCCTAAACCTGTACTGAACCACACCGTTAAGTCAAACACATGTTTTACGGCGAGGTAATTTCCATTTAAATGTATTCCTGCTTTTGCACCATCATAACCATTATACCACAAAGCCGGACGAACCCGCATGTCATATTGTTTCCAATTGGGCGGATTGTAAATATGCGAATCAAATTTTACATCGATCTTATTCCGCTTCACATTATTCAGCATGTTAACATCGGCCAGGCGATAACTGGGGTCGATGATTACATTTTTTAGTTTGCTTCCTACATTAACGGTTGCTGTATAGGTCGTTTTTAATTTTGGTCCCCATCCTATCCATCTCGGCAGTGTTTTTCCCCAGGTCGGTTTTTCGAACCAGGTATTCGGAATCTGATAATGCAAAGCAGAATCGTTTTTATCAATCACAGTAAAATCAACCGGCATCTGCATGGAGCCAATCCGCTTAAACGTAATCTCATAAATTCCTTTTTTCTTTTTCTTTACACGGCCAATTTTGTAATCGATTGTTTTAGTTGTCTCGAGCCATTCATCAAAAAACCAGTTTAAATCAACACCACTATATTGTATAATTGAGTTACGGAAATCTTCAGGGTACGGGTGACAAAATTTCCATTGTTTAAAATAATTCTGCATGGCTTTGTCAAACAATGCACGACCCAAAACGTACTCGAGATTTTTGAGCATGGTAGCCGTTTTAAAATAAACACTGCTGTAACCGCCACCGTGACGGATGCCCCCGTTAAAATCATCACTGTGCGTATTTAATGTTACCTCTTCTCCTTTTGTCACCACCGAATTATAATAGCCTGTATAAATTTGCTGATCGACAATGCGGACAGGATAGGTAAATTTATTTTCGTATTTATTTTTAGGTGAATACTCTTTTACAATGGGCCCATCAATGAATTGATAAGTATCTGCAGTATAAAATTGCGTAAGACCTTCATCTAAAAATGCGCGATAGGTTTCGTTACTGCCAACCATGCCGAAAAACCAATTGTGTGTTAGTTCGTGAATGAATAAAGAACGGTACCCGGGGTCAAATCCGCCATTGAGCGTCATCATTGGATATTCCATTCCGTCATTCGCATCAGCACTAATCATTTTCGGGTAATGGTACGGACCGATATTATAACTGTTGACTTCGATAATTTTTGTGAGGAATTGCGCAGCATTGTACCAACCGGCAGCATGCGGTTCCTGTACCAAAGCAATACAACGGATTCCTTCTATATTAGCTTCACCAATTCGGTAAGTCGGATCTGCAGTATAGCCAACATCATGCACATTGATGGCGCTGAACTTCCAGGTTTTTTTTGTACCGTCTTTTTTAATAATAGTGCTTGGTGCTGAGTTCCATGGTTTCTTTAAAAAATTAGAAATGTCCAATTGCTTTCTCAACTCTTCTGGCAACATTTCTTTTTCGTTTACCATTGTTCCTGTTCCGTCGACAATGTAATTGTTCGGGAAAGTTAACTCCACATAAAACGAACCAAAGTCGCCGTAAAATTCATGATCCATGTGTTGGTCGGTATCCCAGTTAAATTTCCGGTCGAACACTGAAATGCGGGGATACCAATGCACTAAATCGTAATGTTTGTTGCCAAATACATTAAATGTTTTCATCCGGTTACGGATCACTTCGCGGTCGAAGTAAGTTTTGAAATCAATATCAAAGGTAATGGATTCTCCGGAAGGTAATGGTTTTGATAAAATAACTTTCAGAACGGTATTATCCAATTCTGTTTGCAGTTCTTTTCCTTTAATGGAGATTTTTTCGACCGTTGTGCCTAAGTCTTTACCGCGGTACTTACCATATTTAAAATTGTAATTATTGTTTTTGTATAAATCGGAGAGATAGGAATCTTTATTTTGTGCGTTGCTGTATAGATGAAAATAAACAACGGTTAAATCGTTAGGTGAATTATTCCAGTAAGTTAATTCTTCGTGGCCGCTCACAACATCGGAACTATCGTTAATTTCGGCTTTAATATTATAGTGTACATCCTGTTGCCAATAGCCTTCGTAAGGCTTACGGTTTTTCCAATACAAAGGGTTGGTTACAGAACGGTAATCGATGTACTCGTTTTGTGAAAGGTAAACCAAGGGAACAAATATCAACAGTATTAAATGTTTTATACGCATACCAAGACCTAAATATAGCAATTTAGCGGTATTTGTGTAATACTTTTTAATGAACTTTATTTAAAAGTTCTTGGGCTAACAGTGGTTAGAAATATTAAGCAGATAATTAAAACCCAATGGCAGCGTTCTAAGCCTGTTGTAAATGATTTTCAATCTTGTTTCTGAACGGTACGCTGTATGACTAACCCGTTTCATATTCATCATACTACCGAATTCGGCTTCTGTAATATCCAGTTTCTTAAGGATATATTTTTTATCCGCTTCCATCACTTCCGTAGGATAAATTTCCTGACTCAACTGATTTAATGCTTCATCTTTGGTAATCTGCCCACAACAAATAAGTGAAGAAAGGTGGGCCTTCCGGATATCAATGTTGAAGCGCTTTGGTAAAATATACCGGTGATAAAATCTGGTATAAATAGTTTCCCCATGTTTGGTAACATGTTGCTGCCAGTTATAAACATCCTGTAATTCTTTAAGAGCAGCGCTGCGGTCGTAATTGAGATAGTTAAGAAGAAAGATGTTTTTTATACGGCAAATGTTATAATAGTAAAACTTGCGTTTTAGTCCTAACACAGGCAAATGCCTTAGTACTTTTAATTTACTTTGTTTTTTGTAAATATCGGTCATGTTCAATGAATCTCCTTTATTATGAATCCAGCAATCGGGCATTATACCTTCCGACCATAAATTATTGCCTGTAAAGATTGTTTTAATATTGTATTTATCGGCTGCAAAAAATAAAGCGGCGAGGTAAACATGATCGGTAGGAAATTCAAGATCAATAACCCCGGCTTTCAAATAAGCCTTTTGCAAACTTTTAAATTCCTCCCAATCCACCACGTAAGTATAGAGATCAACATTTAATTTTTTTGTAAGGATTTCAATATTATGAGATGCGGTTTCTGAATTCCAACCACTGTCGCAATGTACTGCCAGGGGATTCAGCCCCAATTGTTTTGCTTTATGGAGAAGATAAGAGCTGTCGAGTCCACCACTTATACCAACTATACAATCGTACTTTTGATCCGGTTTCTTTACTCTTTGAACGAGTGTTTTAAGGTCTGCTTTACTATAGGAATGTTTACTTTTCCTATCATGATATCCCTCACAATAATTACAAACCCCTTTTTCGTTAAATGAAATATCTTCAACCGTATTATCCAGAATACAGTTTTCACATTGATTAATAAAATTCATTGCGGAAGCTTTTGAATAAAACGCAAAAACTTACACTTTATTGTGTTTTAACGAATAGCCTTTAAACTAAGGTCAAGACTTTTTACATGGTGGGTTAAACTGCCTACAGATATAAAATCGACACCGCATTTGGCGTAATCGGCAATGTTTTTTTCGGTGATACCGCCTGAAGATTCAACCTCAAAACGGCGTTTAATTAGTTTTACGGCTTCTTTGGTTTGCGCAGGCGTATAATTATCGAGCATGATGCGCTGAATCCCTCCGCGCTTTAAAACTTTTTTTACATCGTTTAAACTGCGGGTTTCCACTTCAATATTCAATTGGAGTTTTTTATTGTTTATATAAGAATTAGCTGCATTTATGGCCTGCACAATACCGCCCGCAAAATCGATGTGATTATCCTTTATTAAAATCATATCGAACAAACCATAGCGGTGATTAGCGCCACCACCAATCACTACGGCCCACTTTTCAAAAAAACGGAAACCGGGCGTTGTTTTGCGTGTATCAATAACTTTTGCTTTGGTTCCTTTGCAAAGCGACTGAAGGTATTTTGTTTTGGTAGCGATACCACTCATGCGCTGCATTACGTTTAAGATGAGGCGTTCGGCGGTTAACAACGTTTGTGTATTGCCTTCCAATGTAAAAACAATGTCGCCCTTTTTTACTTTGCGGCCATCTTTCATCAAAACTTTTACAACAATACTTTTGTCAATGATTCGGAGTATTTCAACGGCTGCCGTAATGCCGGCAATAATACCATCTTCCTTTACCAGCAATTGCATTTTGCCTTTATGACCGGCCGGAATGGTAGCAAGTGCGGTATGATCGCCTTCACGTACATCTTCTTTGAAAGCGCGATGCACAAATTTTTTAAAATTAAAATGTTTTTCGTGAAGCAGGATGTAACTACTCATTTTCGTTTTCAATCCTGAATTGCGAGATTAAATTGCGGCGCAATAAAATAGATACGCGGAATTTTCCGTTTGCAGTTTCCAATGAGCCACTCACAAACTGTACACTTTGGTTAACTGTACGTGAGTGTGAAACTGTAAAATTTTTAATGCTATGCTTTTCGAAAAAATATTTTATGTTGGCTTCGGCTTGGGCTTTGCTGAGTAAATCTTCCTGATTTAAAATTTTCACGGTAAGTTTTTCATCAAAAAATTTAACCAATTCGGATGACTTACCACCTTTTATCGCAGCAACAACATCATCCGTTACATCAAATGCCGCGAATGAAGAAGAAAGAAAAAAGAATATAGATACCAGTAATTTCATTTATCATTAATAGGTGCTAAATTTACTAAATTATACGCTTTATATAAATGAAGGTTACCTTACTGCAAATAGATAAAACGACTGAGAATTACTTAAACGAAGGGATTGCCATTTACCTCAAGCGTTTAAAGAACTATACAGTATTGGAAATTAGCACAATAAACGTGCCAAAGACGGTGCGAATGCGGCCCGAAGCAGAACAGAAAAGCGAAGAAGCGAAACGGATCTTGAAACAAATCAAGGAAAACGACCATTTAGTGATTTTGGATGAAGGCGGAAATTTGTTAAATTCAGTCGGTTTTAGCGAGTTTTTAAGCAAAAAGGCCGTTCAAAATGTTAAAAACATGGTTTTTCTTATAGGAGGACCTTACGGCTTTGATGAAAGTATTTACAAAAGGGCCAATTATAAATTATCACTGTCTCCAATGACCTTTTCGCATCAAATGGTGCGTTTATTCTTTATGGAACAGCTTTATCGTGCTTATAGTATTCTTAAGGGTGAGAAATATCATCATATTTAGAACCTACTGAAAATCAAGTATCTAAATCCTCACCTAAACGCCCCTCAACATCCCGGTTTTAACAAAAAAACAGATTTTGTAAAACCAATTTGGGTCTTTATAGGTTATCTTTGACCGAATTTAAATTTCATCCTGTGAACCAAAATAATATTATCCGATTCAACAATGCTAACCGACAGTTTTACCAAACTGTAAAAAGAAGAGTTGACGAATATTTTAAGGAACGTAACTTATCTAAGTTCGGTAATTACAAAATGGTTCTAAAGACCATTGCAATGTTTGTTATTTTTCTAGGGCCTTATGCGCTTTTAATGTCAAACGTTTTCACGAATGGTTACGCACAAATCGGACTATGGATTTTGATGGGTGTTGGTATGAGTGGTGTTGGTTTATCGGTTATGCACGATGCTAATCACGGCAGCTATTCAAAAAATCATAAAATAAATAAATTGATGTCGTTTAGCATGACGCTTATCGGCGGCAGTTCTTTAAACTGGCAGTTACAGCATAATAATTTACATCACACCTTCACCAATATCGAAGGGCATGATGAAGACATTGCTCCATTAGGATTTTTACGTTTCTCACCTCACTCTCAGTATAAAAAAATTCACCGCTTCCAATTCTTATACGCCTGGTTTTTCTATGGTTTAATGACATTAATGTGGGCCTTCACGAAAGATTTTTCGCAGTTGATCCGTTATAATAAAATGGGTTTGTTGAAAGGACATAACACAACTTTCAAAAGTGAATTGATTAAATTATCTATTCATAAAGTAATTTATCTTGGTTATAACCTGGCTTTGCCTTTAATTTTCATTCATGCAGCCTGGTGGCAAATTGCTTTAGGTTTTGGTGCCATGCACTTTACCTGTGGATTAATTTTAGCACTTATCTTCCAGCCTGCGCACGTTGTTGAGATGACTGAATTTCCTACTCCGGTTAGTCCGGAATCCTTAACGATGGAAGATGACTGGGCTTCGCACCAAATGAAAACAACGGCTAATTTTGCACAGAAGAATGTGGTACTTTCATGGTTTGTAGGAGGTTTGAATTATCAGATCGAACATCATTTATTCCCTAACATTTGTCACGTACATTACAAAAAAATCGCGCCTATTATTAAGGAAACTGCTAAGGAATTTAATTTGCCTTACCATTCCAAATCAACATTCATCGGGGCGGTTATTTCCCACGCTAAGGTGTTGTATCAACTGGGCAGACAGCCACAGATGGCTTAGTCCCGTTGGATTTAAATTCAGAAATTTTGTAAGCTATTGATTAGAAATCTTCGTCGTCCTCATCCTTCTTTTTAGGCTGAAGATTATTTTGCTTTTTCTTATCCTTCCCGTCACCTACTTCTATTTTAAATTTCTGGTCGCCCTTTTTAGGCTCGTTTTTTATAAGTGTGGTGTCTTTTTTAAAAAGCCCGAATTCCTCTTTTAAGATTTGTTTAAGCGTTTGTTTTTCCACTTTGATGTCGTCGCCTATTTTTTGTTTTAAACCTTTGCGGTCGTATTTAATAATGGGTTCATCCACGGTGCCCGTCATTGAAATATAAACGCTGCGTCTGTTATCCGGATCATTTTCCACAAACTCCAGTTCCTCATCCAATTGTTTATTGGCGCGTTTCTTACTCGCCAGTAATTCACTCAACAATAATTTGATGTGGTAATCAATTTCATTCTTAAAAGTGTGTTTTCCCCACAGCTCCATATTCAAAGCCGAATTTTTAATGTATGTTTTGGGAATGGTGATGACCTGGTTTTTGATATCGAAAGAACTTTGTAGACTGGAAAACCTTATATCGCGTAGTTCACTTACTTCTACATATTTCGCTAAACTCTCTAAAGGTTTAAAATCAACCAGCCGCCCCTGCTCTATCGTTAAATTTCCATTGGCGATAACACTTTGCAGATAGCAATTCAAGTCCTTCGACCAATTTCCGGTAAAGTTTACTGTTGCTGTCGCAAATCCTTTTAAATGCTTATCACATAAAGTACTTTGTCCGAAATTATTGAACGCATAAAACATCTTTGTCAGATTAATGTTTTGCAGATCTGATGCAGCCTTAATCTTGATCATTTCACCGCTTGCATCAGCAAAGGCATTCACCTGCGCTTTTCCGTCCATCGTTACAAGAGAAATATTTTCTGCTGCAATTTTTTGGTCATGAATGGTGACATTACCCGCAACTTCCTGCGCCCGGAATTTTGAAAAACTAAAGTTCGTAATTGAAGCATTCAGATCGAAATTCAAATTAACCGGAATATTGACTTTTTCCGAAGAAGAATTAGAACCGCCATAAAGCACGTCTTCCAAAGCGAGTGTATTACTTTTTAATGCCGCATTTATAACTAAGGGTTGCTTTGCATCAAACAAATAATTTAAAAATCCGGGTAATTCCCCATTTAATTCGATATCAGAACTACCCATCAGCAATTTGAAATTATTCACGGCAACGCTGCGTTTGCTTAATTCGAAACTGCCTTCAATGATATTGATCTCATTTTGTTTGCCTTTGAACTTCGCTTTTATATTTTTCAAAGTAGCCGAACCATCGGCACTTATATTTGGCGAAAAAGCCGATTGTTTCATTTCATTTAAATTCCCCTTTATCTGTGCCTTTAATTGCACTTTTCCTGAAACGTACTCTAAAGTATCAATTGGCCAAAAGCGGTCAACATCTTCCAGCTTTGCGTTTAACGCGCCACCCACGTTAATGTAGGGATCAGATAAATTGGTGATTAAACAATAACCGTTTACAGCATTACTATCCAAATCTGCAGAAATGGTTTGAAGATTGAGATAATCATCTTTCTCATTAACACTTAACTTACCTTGAACATTTACATGCTTTAATTGCATGTTTTGCTGTTTGTAAGTAATCGTAGCATCCTTCACGCCAAATTCGGCATTGATGTTTATTTTTTTGCCGGACTTATACTTCAAATGCCCTTCACTGAAAAAATTCCCATCACTTTTGTAATCGTTCATGCGCGAAGCGTATTTTTCGGGCAATAAGGATAAGAGTGAGGCGATATCCAGATTTTTTCCGGTAAAATTCAGATCAGCCGTTTCCAGACTATCCGAATAATTAAAATTTCCAACCGTTGCAAAATATATTTCATTCAATGCGAATTCGGCTTTGCTGATCGTATAGTTCGTTTTGTTTATGTCGAGCTCCAGATCGTATTTAAGGTTTTTCTGATTTAGTAAATTTGTTTTGTTTACGGTCAGATATTCCAAATGGGCTTTACCCTGAGTTTGCAATGCGTATGCATCAGTTCCAAAATCTCCCGCAAAAGATGCTTCTTTGAACGATAAACTCAGTTTCACTTTTTGTTCGGCATTCCTATATTTTAAATTTATATTATGCAGAGTAATATTCTTCAATGCGAATTTCACATTCTCTGTTCCCTGCCCTTCACTTTTTTTCCAGAAAATATAATTAGGTTTCCCGCTTTTACTTACTCCCGGGTTGAATTGGGCTCCATTTACATTTATTTTATTGATGGTATAATTCTTATTCCACAGATCCTTCAGGTTAAACATCATCAAAATGTTTTCGGCAAAGATTAATGTATCCCTTTCTTTCTTTTCAAGTGCCTCAAGAATCAAAACATTCTTAAACTCGAGTGCGCATTTCGGGAAAGACTTAATAAATGTTAAATCAATATCAGCCGGGTCGACTTTTACTTCTGATTTCAGGTTTTTGTTGAGTTCTGCGATAACGACCGACTTCACTTCATTTTCATAAATAAAAACAAGGGATACGGCTGCAATGCCCAGTATCAGTACAATTCCAAGAAGCCAAAGAATCGTTTTGAATAAAAAACGGAATGGCCTGAATGCCTTTTTTTCGGGTATGGGTGCAGAATTTTCCAATAAACTAATTTGAAAATAAAAACAAAACGGATGAAGCTCCTTTCTGTTTTATTTAAACAATAACGTTTTAATAAAAGAAATGTTACTTACCAATAAGCCTGGTAAAGTTAAAATAGATGGTGTCGGTAGCGCCGCCAATAAAAGCCTGCAAGTTATCGGGCGAAGCCAAACGGTAATTAATCATCCGCGGAAAATCGTGCGCAGGGTTTTCGAACTGAACAAGGGTATCCATCAGGATTGTACTAGTAAACGTAACAGCTTTACCTTTGTTCTGACCTTTCACAAGCGTAATAAAATTCCATTTACCGTTTTCATTAACAATATTAACATCCTCCATAATGATTGTATCATTATTCATAACGGAAAAAGCTTGTGACGAATAGGAACCATCCGGGTTTTTTCTCCATTGTTCAAATTGATCTTCACCGGCCAATTGCCAGGTGCCTATTAATTTGTCGAACACAGTTTTCTCTTCAGAATCACTTTGCTTATTGCCGCCGGCACAATTACAGAGGAGATTAACGGTGATAAATATGACAACTAGTTTTTTCATGAAACTACTCTAACGGTTATACACTAATTTACAGGTAAAGGTTTCATTTCTATTAACCAACCGAACCAGATAAAGACCCGTGCTAAATGTGCTGAGGTCGACCGAACTATTGAGAGAATCAATATTGACTTTTGAAATCATTTTTCCTGTATAATCCATTATTTCTACGAAAGCCACTTTACCATTCTCTAAATCCAGACCATTAATTGAAAATATACCCGACTCTGTCGGATTCGGAACAAGGCTGATGTTTGTCCCGGTTGTTTTGTTTCGTTCAAGAACAACCATACCGGAGTAGGTAAAAGTTCTGTCGACATCAGTTTGTTTCAGCCGGTAATAAGAAATTCCCTGCAATGGATTCGCATCATTAAATGTATAATTATTGATCTTATTGCTGTTGCCTACCGCATCAACTTCACCAATATTCTCAAAACGGAAACCATCTGTGCTTCTTTCTACCGTAAAATAATCATTATTCAATTCCATTGCTGTTTGCCAATTAACTTCAACTTCTTTTACTTTTTCATAAGCTGCAAAACCCAAAAGTTCAATTGGCAATGCACAGCTGGAACATGCTACATTGATATTATCGATCTGGTATTTTTCGCCATTGGCCCAGGTTTGTACTGTTATCTTGAGCTGTAATGTAGTTGCCGGATTAAGACATACGCTATAAGAAAAAGAAGTTCCCGAACTAAGTGCACCAATTAAAATATAGGTACCGCCGCTGCAAGCTTGTGCACAGGTTCCGCCTTCCACCGAAGTAAGCGGAACGAAGCCTGAACCGTTCGCGTCGTATTCAAGGCTAATCCAATCCACACAATTGCAGCCGCATCCCGGAATACATTCTTCAAAAGCATTAGAGGCTGCTGCCAGATTAATATCCATCGAAACAATAATTCCATTGGTACAAGAAGAAGTGTTGATATTTCCTGTGGTCCAGGTGGCCGGGCCATTCGTATCCTCGCATTCAAGCGTATTGCCGTTAACGTAAAAATAATCGCCAGTTGTGCAGGTTGGACAGGCAGTGGTCCATCCCACGCCCCCTATATTATCATTGCCTGTAGTAGAAGTATTCGCTTCATCAAATGGCTCCGAAAAAATAATTTGAGCACCCAGCTGATAGCTGCCCAACACCAAGCAGGTTAATATGATTCTTGCGATTAAATATTTGATCCGTCTTAACAAAATCCAAAACATTTGAAAAGCGGTTAAGGAGTCTTTTAACAAGATTTTTGGTTAAAATTCCTTTAGGGTGCTCACTTTTATTAAGTGCTTGTCAAATTTACGATTAATGCCCGCTAAAAACATGCCCATATATTAACAAAATACTAAATTTTGGAGCTTTTTAACAATTTTGAAAAGGGCACAATTTTTGTACCTTTAATAGTCTAAAACCACCCAAATGAAAAACTTACTTCTTTTAGCAGCAGTCACAACAGCAGCTTTCTCTTCAGCCTTTATGTTAGCCCCGGCATTTGATGAATTGGCCCTGAATTCTGCCATTCCGGAGGCCACTTATAAAATGAAAGACGTAAGCGGTAAAGATGTTTCTTTAGATGAAACTAAAACCGCTAAAGGTTTATTGGTGATTTTTTCCTGCAATACTTGTCCGTACGTAAAACTAAGCGAAACCCGCATTAAAGAATACAGCGATTTTTGCGCGGCGAATGGCATTGGTTGTATCATTGTAAATAGTAACGAAGCACAACGTAGCGAAGAAGATAGTTTTGACGCCATGACTAAATACCATGCCGCTCAAAAATTAAAATGTTTTTATACCGTTGATGTGAGTTCAAAATTGGCTAATGCTTTTGGTGCCACCCGCACGCCGCAATGCTTTTTATTTAATGCAAAAGGCTTGATTTACAAAGGCGCTATTGACGATAATGTAAAAGATCCAACCGCGGTTAAAGAAACGTATCTGAAAGATGCTTTGAATGCTGTTGTAAAAAATACTGTTCCTGCCAAACAGGAAACAAAATCAATCGGCTGTACTATTAAGAGAGTTGAATAATCAAAAACGTTTTTATGAAAAAAATTCTTTTTTCTTTATTAATTGCCGTCTCCGTATTACTTACTTCATGCCTGAAGGAAAATCATTCGGTTTGCTTTAAAAATAATTACACCCAAGTTATGTATTCCGTTACAGCGGGAAATGCAAAAATCGGGACTGTTGAAAACGGGAAAGTATCGAATTACTATGCCATCAATTCTGGAAATTTTTCAATCAGCGGTATGAGTTCAAGCGGACAAAATCTTTCCGGTTCAGGTTCTGTATCAGGAAGAGGAACTCATAAATGGACCATTACGCTGAGTTCTGCCGGAACGCTTTCGATCAGCAAAGACAAATAAATTAATAGTTATCGAACCACTGACGCTGCCGCGGGATTTTGATATCGCTCAGCATGCTTGTCTTCAGATTGATGGTTAAGCTATAACTCTTCCTAAAGCCAAAAGGAATCCAATCGATTCTTGCTTCCCAGCATTTCAGGTCGCGGTAAAGATTCACGCTTGTATAACTCAGTTGCTTATTAGTAAAATCGTAACCGCTGGTGGCGCCAATTTTCCAATTCTTGGTTACATTTATGCTGCCGCTGAAGTTCAGGCTTTGCGTGTATTTTATTTTTGCCTTAATGTATTGTTGCGATATGTTCAGATTATAAAATACTGACAGATTCCAAGGTAAAGGACCTTCCTCGGCTACTTTGCTTTTCTCGGCCCCTCTCTCCGCACCGTTAGTCAGGTTAGGCGGTTTACGTGCGTTTTTTATTGCATCCACCATATTTGAACTGAAAGCCCCGTTTACTGCAATATTAGCCGAAGTGAACCTCGCCCATTTTCCGTCATAATTATACTGATATTCGGCTCTGTCGCGTTTGCGCAAAGTATCGTAAACGTAAGGATCGAAAACTGCATTTCCGACCAAATCAAAAAACTTAAAGAGCTTGTTACGTGCGCTCACGTTAATGTTACTCAGATTAAAACTATCGGCCGCAAAATTATAATAACCACTCATGCTCAGGTTTTGTAAAATAGTTGCTTTGTTATAGATGTAACCTGTATCCGTTTTTTTCCGCACCTTGGCCTCAATGTTATTATTCAAATTAAAATTAAGTGTGTTTTGCTCCCCTTGCGCAGGTCCGCCGAAAATATTATTCTGAAATACTGAATAATATTGCTTTGTGCCGATTGTATCTACCGTTATCTCCTTCCAGAAACCATATTGCTCTTTACCAAAATCGGGCCGGTACATGTAAGTGATAGTTGGAATAAGAAGATGCCTGATTTGTTTCAGCCGTTTCGACTTAAACATGTAATCCATAAATAATTTAGTTGAAACGGCTGTGGTAAAATTCGCATCGTACCCCGCAACAAAACCATTTACGGTATCGGTTTTAAGTGTATTGGTAGCATACAATAATTCTTTCTTAGTTGTTTTGGTGTACATCACCGAACTTAAATTTACGGCAGGTGTAACTGTAATGTATTTTGCTACATTAAAGTTTGTTGAGATTGGTAAACTATGTCTGATCCCATATTTTAATCTCTTCTCTATATCACCCTTGAACAAAATCGAATCGTAACCGCTAAGTGTGTTGCGTGCTTCCAATAAATAATTCACCCCTACTTTATCAAACACATTTTGCTTTACTGCATTCTCCCGCTTAAACGGAAAAAAACGATTCACGTTGAAAGTCAGTTGCGGAAAGGAAAGATCAACCAAGCCGCTAATGGTATTCTGACTTCCCATGGCGTTAACACTGAACGAACTCCATTTTGTACTTTTTGTAAAATTTACATTTGACTGAAATGTATTTGCAAGGTATTGTCCGGAATTCAAAGAATTGAATTTATTATATTTCTGATTGATGTAATTCACATTGGCACCAAATCTGACAGTTGGATTATTTCTGTTATCCTGCGTATGCGACCAGTTGATGTTATATGATTTTTGTTTGTTATATAGCGAAGGAACATCTTTATCACCAATAACGTATTCTGAATATCCCAGATTAACGGCGCCGATATATTTATACAAAACATTATAATCATTGGTTGTTCTTAAACCCCAGCTTCCGTTCGAATAAATATCGCCACGGATTACCATATCGGTTTTATCATTTATTCCCCAATAAAAACCACCATCCTTAAAAAAATAACCTTGTCCGGGCGAATTACCAACAAATGGCAGTAAAATTCCGTTGTGCCTTCTTTTTGAATTCGGAAAATAACCAAAGGGCAACATCAAAGGCGTTGGTACACCGCTTATTTCAAGGTACATCGGGCCTGTTACAATTTTATCATCCGGAATTATTTTTGCCTTCGTGGCTCTGAAAGCTGTTTTTGCATCTTCGTACTGACAAGGAATGCATTTTAAATTCTTCATGTAGATAACATCCGTACTATCTTTTTTGATTTCATTTCCGAAAACCAATAAATCGCCTTGCTTGGTAAGAACGTTGAAAATTTTTCCCTTTTTTGTTTTCAGGTTGTACATTATTTTTTCGGCATTAAATTCTTGTGTATTGTCTTTGAAAACAGGTGTGCCTATTTTTTTTCCTGTTGAATCGGTAGTTCCGTATGCGGTTACTAAATTTTTGTCGTTATCAATTTCGATAAACTCTGCTTTCAGATTCATATCGCCATATTCGACATAAGCCTCTCCAAACAGGAAAATTTTATTCCCCTTTGCTTCGTATCTTATCGAATCCCTTGCGTTATAAATTATCTTCTTGTCGAGAGGCTCGTCTTCATCAAGCGTATCTACCGTTACCACTTTAACAGTTGAATCGCTTGCTACAGGCGTTACAGTTTGTGAAATGCTAAAAAAGGGCATAGATATTAACATTGCCCTTAAGAAAACTAATATGGACCTTCCCCTAGGTATCAAGCCTATTCAGCTAACTTTGATTATATACAAATCTACTAAATACTTGTATTTAGAGTCGGTGGTGCAGAGTAAGATATTAATAAAAAACCTTAAAAAAACGGGGCTTTTGTCTCTGTTTTGCCTTGTTTTTTGGCTTACATTAACAAGCTTTCACCGAGATGATCCAAAGGGTATTAAAACCATTGTTATTGATGCGGGACACGGCGGAAAAGATCCGGGCTGCAACGGTGTTACGTTTAAGGAAAAAGATATTTCACTGGCTGTTGCCTTACGGCTTGGAAAATTAATTGAGGATAATTATCCGGACGTAAAAGTAATTTACACACGCAAAACAGATGTGTTTATTGAATTGGAAGAGCGCGCACAAATTGCCAATAAAAACAAAGCCGATCTGTTTATTTCTATCCATTGTAACGCCGCAGGTAAACCGGTAATGATAAAAGATAAAAAAACAGGAAAGATGCGCGTTAAGACTTTCACCAACAAAAAAGGAAAACGCATTCCGGTTGAAACCATTAACCCTATTCCATTCGGAAGTGAAACTTATGTAATGGGTTTGAAAAACGAAGAAGGAAAAATGAAAGTAGCGCAGCGTGAGAACTCCGCGATTTTATTGGAGGATAATTACGAAAAAAAATACGAAGGTTTTGATCCCGAGAGTGAAGAGAGTTATATCATCATGAGTAATTACACTTCCGCTTATGTGATACAAAGTGCGCAATTAGGTTTGAAGATACAAGCAGAGTATTCAAAAAAATCAGGAAGGGTTGATAAGGGTGTACACCGGCAAAGTATTTGGGTATTGTGGCGCACCGCGATGCCAAGCGTATTAACAGAGATTGGCTATTTGACAAATCCGTTGGAAGAACAGTTTTTAGGTTCGGAGAAGGGACAGAAATATATTGCTGCCAGTGTTTTCAATGGCTTCCGGAAATTTAAAGATGATATTGAGGGAAAGAAAAAAGAGTACGATGATGAAATTGAGAATATGGAACCCCTTAAGAACGAAAATCTGGAAGCAGGCAATACAGGAAAACCTTTAAAAGAAGATTACACAGTTGAAGAAGAAGATGGACCAAAAGAAGATTCAACCAAAACGGTTATTAAAGACGGTCCTAAAAATCCGGAAGTAAAACAACCCGAGAAAGAAAAGGAGATAGAAAAAGAAGCGCCTAAAGATGTAAAAGAAATTGTAGACAATTACAAAAACAATTCGCAAAAAGACAGTACAAAGACTGAAACGCCCGTAAAAGAAAAAGAGAAAGAGGTTGTTATTGAAAAACCGAAAGAAAAAGAACCTGAAGTAAAAAACGAAAGCAGTGATGTTGTTGTTGAATTTAAAGTTCAGTTTGCAAGTAGTGACAAAGAATTAGATCTGAAAGAAAATAAATTCAGCCCTGTTGAAAACGGAAGTTTTTACAAAGTAGGAAGTTTCTTAAAATATACTTCAGGAAATTTTAAAACCTCAGCCGATGCGTTCAAACATCAGAAAAAATTGGCCGAGGCCGGATTTAAGGATTGTTTTGTGGTTGCGTTTAAAAACGGACAACGCATTGATGTGAAAGAAGCGAAAGCTTTGTCGGAGAAGAAATAGATAAGCAGTGACTTCGACAAGCTCAGTCACCGCAAATCTCTTAACGGGTGGCTGAGCTTGTCGAAGTCACCTGAAAAATTACTTCTTCTTACCTGAATTTAATTGCTGACGATCTTTTGTCATTTGTTCCAGTTTCTTCTGGAAGTTAGAAACCTTCGCCGGTTTCTTCATGTTCTCATCAATTTTCGCGCGGATTTTTTTATCATCAATCACCCATTTAAAAGCGTAGGTCTGTAAAAAGGTAATCATGTTCGCTAAAAAGTAATACCAGCTTAAACCTGCAGCGTAACTGTTCATTACTGCTAAGAAGATTACCGGCATAAAGTACATCATGAATTTCATACCCGGCATTTGCGTACTTTGCTGCGGCTGCAACATGGCGCTATTCATCCATGTGTAAATAATGGTTGACACGAACATTAAAGCGGCGAATAAACTCACGTGATCACCGTAAATACTGTCTACGATGGAAACTTTTCCGAAGGTCCAAATGCTATCGTAGGTTGATAAATCATCTGCCCACAAAAAACCTTTTTGGCGTAATTCAATTGCTGCCGGAATAAATGCAAATAAGGCAATTAATATCGGAAACTGTAATAATAAAGGAATACAGCCCGACAAAGGATTAACGCCTGCCTTACGGTATAAGGCCATTGTTTCCTGTTGTTTTTTCATTGGGTCGCCGTCTTTGTATTTTGCAGTTATAGCTTCTGTCTCCGGTTTTAATACACGCATACGTGCGCCCGACATATAAGTTTTGTATGCAATTGGTAATAAAACAATTTTTACAATCATGGTGAGTATCAAAATAACAACACCCATATTCATATTGCCTAACCAATCGAATAACGGAATCACCATCCACTTATTTATGTAAGAGAAAATACTCCACCCGGTTGGAATAATCTGTTCTAATTCATCGCCATAACCTGAAAGTGTTTTATAATCGTTCGGACCGAAATAAAATTTCATGCCGAATTTTTCGCTTGGCATGTGGCTATACGGAATACCTAAATCTGAACTCAGTGCTTTTACAGTAGTTGCTGAAGTAGGCCGGCCTGACATTTTCACGAAACTGCCATCTTTCAAAAATTCAGTTTGTGCTATTAAAGTGGAATTGAAGAATTGTTGTTTGAATGATACCCATTTAATTGGGGCGTCATTCAAAGGTTTTTCTTCTTCAGCTGTTCGCGGATTAATGTAATCGGGTTTATCAATCGTGAATTTATAATATGCGGTTGCTGCTTCTTTTTCCTTTTCAATGTATTTCTCCTGTGAAGGAAGGTTCATTCTCCAGTTCAGTGTCATCTGATCAACGTTTGAAGAAATGATTTTTTCCATGCCCACAAAACGGATATCGCATCCTAACATGTAATCTTTATCTTTCAAACTATACACATATTCGATATAAGAACCGGGCTTGCTTGTTTCTAATTTAAACGTAATGGATTTATTTCCGGAAGAAACAATTGAGGATTTATCAGAGGTCTTAAAATAAAAGCTATCGGTAGATAAAATGCGTGAACGCTCGTACGCATCTAGTTTAAGAGAAAAATTTGTGGAATCTTTATCAAATAAAATTAAAGGTGTGGTTTGTCCGGAACGGGTGTATTTTTTTAATTCAACCTTTATTATCTGTGCGCCTTTGCTACTAATGTAGGCTTTCAGAACATCATTTTCTATGGTGATGATTTCTTCTGTGCCTTTTGCTGAAACTGAAAAATCGCGGTAAGCATCATTTTGCAAAGCAGCTTTTGCAGAATCACTTAAAACAACTGCGGTTTTTATGGTATCTCCGGCCGTTGTAGCTGTATTAGTATTAGCTACAATTTTTTTAGCTTCTTCTTCAGCTAATTTTTTTTGTACCGCAACAATTGAATCCTGTTTTTGTTTAGCACGCGCCTGTTGTTCTTTGCTTGGTCCGCTGAAAAATAACCAAATACCAAGTATTGCTGCTATTATTCCTAAACCTATTAATGAGTTCTTGTCCACTTCTTAGAAATTTGAAGGGCAAATTTAGCATTTTTAGGTCAATAAAAAGGCCTTTGTAAGTTATTGTTTGTTAAGTAGTTCTATAGTTCGCGCAAAAGCTTAATCCACAAGTGGCTTTACTTTTTTAGAGTACTTTCTTTTAAGGTCTAAATAGCCGATTTGCTCATCAGTGGCAGGGTTATCTATCTGACTAACCTTCGCATCCCCGCTCAGGTTCTTTACAGATATATTTTCCTCCATTGCAGCTATAAATTCATACTTATAATAGCCTTTTGTATTAGGATATTTTGAAACCCCTGTATTTACGCTTACAGATTTAGTAGCATAGCCTTTTTTATGGATTTTAATGATATAATCACGGTTCTGAGGCAAGCTAAAATTAAACGACATCTCATCATCTACGAATTTGGTATCGACTATTGTATTCAAATAGACAAGCTCCACCTTATATAAGCCACTTCCTTTGGATTTTTTGGAAATTTTACCTGTCACTTCCATAACGGGATCACTTCCGTTTTCATTTGCGGGAGGGTTACCTGCATTTAATGCAAGGCTTATAATTGCAAAAAGCAATGTTGCGATGTTAATTTTTACGTTGTTTTTCATGGCTTATGTTTTTAATTACACTACAAACTACGCCCATTTAAAAGCGCAAATCAACCTTAAAACAGGCTTTGAGTTACCTGTGTAAGATTTTAGGTCATTTTGTAAGTGTTTAGATTTTAGAAAAGCCGCAAAAAGTGAAATACCCAAAATCTATTGGAATTGGATCCATACCCTTATCCGATTGAATTTAAATCAGGCGGTCTTTTAAGGCCTTGGAAACAGCCTCGGTCATAGAATGAACATGAAGCTTTTCATAGATGTTTTTTATATGAAAACGTACCGTATCAATACTGATACAACATTTTTCTGCTATCATTTTATAACTGAATCCATTGGTTAGAGAAGTAAGAATTTCTTTTTCGCGGACGCTTAATTCAACCTCATTGTTCACGGGTATGTGCTGTTGACGAAAGAGATGAAGAACTTTGCTGGCAATTGAGGGGGTCATGGGTGCTCCCCCACAGGCCGCTTGCTTAATTGCATCAATTAAATCTGAAGGAGCGCTTTTTTTAAGCATATATCCAACCGCTCCCGCACAAATAGAACGGAAAACTTTATCATCATCATCAAAAACAGTTTGCATTATTACCTTTACATCAGGAAAATTATCCTTAACAATTTTCACTGCCTCAATTCCTGATAAACCAGGCATTCCAATATCCATTAAAATTACATCAGGGATTAGTTTTCCGGTTTCTTCTTTTATATTCAAAGCATTTGGATATGCCTTGCATAGTTCAAACTCAGGTAAGGTCTCAACCAATTTCGAAAGGCTTTCCCTTAAAGCTTTATTGTCTTCATAAATCGATACTCTGATCACATTTTTTTTCATGAGATTTATATTTGAAAATCGAGAATCAATTGAGTTCCCTTAAAACGCTCAGTAAATATTTGCAGTGTGCCATTTAGTTCTTCTGCTCTGTGTTTCATGTTAATTATACCATTTCCGCCTAGGGTATTACTTTCTTCTTTAAAGCCAACGCCATCGTCATGAATCCTGATATTTATATGTTTATCAACTTTTATTGCTTTTATTGAACAGTTAACCGCTTCAGAATATTTAGCAACATTGTTTATTGCTTCTTTTAAAATAAGGTAAATATTCTTTCTTTGGGTCATAGATAATTTCAATTCGTTTATGCTTTCCGGAATATCGAATTCAAGTTTAATGTTTTTAGCTTCCAATGTTTGAGTGGCGATAATTTGTAGTCTTTCTATAATGTTTAAGAATTTTTCGTTATCCGAATTAACGGCCCAAACTATATCGCTCATACTATCAACAGATGACCTTGCGCTTTCGCCGAGCCCGTCCATAATAGGAATGGCCTCCGGGGCTTTTTCCTCAATCATTCGTTTTGCAACTTCGCTGTAAATCGAAATACTACTTAGCGTTGAACCAATCTGATCATGCAAATCCCTTGAAATTTTATTCCGAACCTCATGCATTGCTAAAATGTTTCTTAAACGAATGTAATATATAAGATAGGAACATGCCAATAAAAACACTAGGCATGAAATATAAAACCAGGATGTTCTCCAGAACGGAGCAGCGATAATAATTTGAACAGAAGTACCCACGTCATTCCATACACCATCATTATTACTTGCTTTTACCGTAAATGTATAAGTACCCGGGTTTAAATTTGTATAAGAAGCTATCCTGTTTTGGGCATTTTTATAAATCCATTCTTTTTCAAATCCTTCTAATTTATAGGCGTATTTGTTTTTACCTGCATTAATAAAACTTATTGCAGTAAATTCAAATGAAAAGGAGTTTTGATTATGGGTAAGGTGAAGGGCTTTTGTAGTTGAAATACATGAGTTTAAAATTCCTGAAGAATCTCCGGGGACAATTTTTTTATTGGATAAAAGAAAATCAGAAATAATTACAGGCGGTTTAAACGGATTGTTTCTCAAGCTATCGGGATTAAATGATAATATTCCCTTTTTACAGGTAAATAAAAATCTGCCATTCACACTTTTGCATGCGCATCCTTCTTGAAACTCAGTTGTAGGTAAACCATCAATACGATCGAAAATACGGCATTGAATTAATTTATTTTCTTCAAATGTTAACCTGCAAATACCATAGTTGCAGCCCACCCAAAAATTTCCCGTTTCATCTTCCATTATAGTGTTCCATGTATTCCCCGGCAAACCGTCCCGAATAGTATAACAAATAGGTGCCTTGTTTCCGCCCTTAATCTTAATAATTCCTTCGCCTGCGGTGGTTATCCAGATATTTTCTTTTTTATCTTCGATAATTTGGTAAATGTGATTTTTAAATACATCGCTTTTAAAATCTTCAGAGAGCTCCATTAACTTACCGCTAGTCTGGTTAAGCTTACTTAAACCCTCATTGGTTCCTGTCCATATTTCACCGTTTTTCCGTTGCATTATGCATGTTATCCCTGCTTCTGTGTTTTCACCTTTATAAATGGTAAATTTTTTATATGTTAGGTCGTAACTTATCAAATTATTTTTATCGGTTCCAATCCAAATAATTTTATTTTTCTTTTTATCGGCAATAAAACTGGTGATTTTATTTTGTGGTAGTATCTTATTGATCGAAACAATCTTTTCATAAATTACAGTCTCATTAGAATTATTTTCAGGTAATTCTAATTTAAAAAGATCATTATTATTTGAAAATAAAATCGTTTCACCATCTCCGGGCGCAAGACATTGAATTTGTTCTCCGGGTTTAACATTAATTATTTTCTTTAAAACACCATTTTTTAAATTAAAAGTATAAATACCTTGATGTCTCGAGGCAATAACCAAAACTGTACTTCTACTAACTGTAACACCGATAATATTCTCAAAAACTTTTTCATCAGAGATTAGCGGTAAACTCATTAAATTAAATTTAAGGGTTTTGGGGTTGAAAGCATTTAATCCGCCATCTTTTGTAGCTGCCCAAAACATGCCACTTCTTCCTTGTGAGACCGTATTTATTTTATTACTATTTAATGAATTTGAAACATCTCTATCTTGTGAATAAGTAAAAAACTTATCGAGCTTTGGATAATACACGCAGAGACCGTTTTCCGCTGTTCCCGTCCATATTTTACCAAATTTATCCTCGTACACGCTTGTAAGATTATCAGAAATTAAAGAATATTTATCTTTTTCTTTATGATGAAAAACTCTTAAACTATCAGTTTCCGGATCAAGCTTGTTCAACCCGCACGAAGTAGCCATCCAAACATTTAACGCTTTATCTATAAACAAATCATTGACACTGTTTGAGCTAAGTCTATTAACATACGTTTTAAATGTTTTAAGATCTTTTGAAACCAAATTTAATCCCCCATTCAATGTTCCTATCCAAATCCTTCCCTTTTTGTCGCCTTTAATGCAGGTAATTGCGTTACTACCAATTGAATTAGGTTTATCGCTATGCTTAAATCCCGAAAACTCCTTTTTATTCTGATCATAAATATTTAGACCATTGGTGGTACCTATCCAAACAAGTTTATTAATGCTATCAACAAATAGACAGGTAATATTATTGCAACTTAAACCTGAATTATTTTTATTATGCTGAAACAAATCGAATTTATGAGTATAAGGATTGTATCTATTGAGACCTTTATTTTGAGTTCCTATCCAAATTATTCCACTTTTTTCAACTGCAAGACATGTTACATTATCACTAACTAATGAATTAACGTTTTTTGAATCATGCTTAAATGGAATAAAGCTGTATCCGTCAAACTTATTTAATCCTTCCTCCGTTCCATACCACATAAAACCCAAACTATCCTGAATTATTGAGGTAACGTTATGATGCGACAAACCATTATCGGTGGTATAATGCCTGAAAAATAAGGTGTCGTTTTGAGAAAGGGAACACTTACTTATTATAAAAAATAACATTAAATGATAAGCACATTTCATTATTTTGCAGATTAGAATTTTGGGTTTATAAAGCAATATAACAAAGTTTCAGGAACAATCCTTAATAAAAGACTAATACCTGCATAATTATGTAGTTTAGCCGATAGTGCTGTTTTTAGCAAGAAACCGGGGTTTATAGTGTATTGTATAGTAAATCCGACACTGCCCCAAAATCACTTAAAGCAATTACAAAAGATAAAAACATGTTAATCTTCCATCTCCACAACTATATCCCAAAAAGTTTACTACATCATTGTGTAGTTGACGGGCCTTTATTAATGCTGTAGGTTTGTAGTGTACAAAAAAACAATAAAAAATGAAACTCGGAATTCAAATCATATTTATAAACTAAATATTAAAACCATGAAAACTTTAACCTCAACTTTAGGAATCGCTTTATCATTCTTTTTATTTTCTTTTAAATCAGTAAAGAATGATTTTATTAAATTACCAAATGTTAATCTGACCACACTTGAAGGAAAGGCCGTTAACATTGGAGATCTAAAATCTGCTAAACCAACCATTATTTGTTTTTGGTCAATTACAGATGATGCCTCCATTCAAAGAATTAATGCAATTCAGGAAAATTATGGAGCCAATAAAAATGAAGTTAGGATAATTGCAATCTCAACCGATAACAATACTTTTATAGTAAAACCTAAAGTTTTATTTTCGGGCTGGGAGTTTGAGGTTTACATGGATTCGAATCAGGATTTTAAAAGGGCAATGGGTGTTGGAAATTTTCAAAATACTATTGTAATTGATGCCAATGGAAATACAGTTTACAACAATACCAATGTCAAATCAGAAAACGAAACAGCACTTTTTGCAGTAGTAGATAACTCAATTGCATCAGCACATAATACGTCGCTATTAGCAAAGGCCGAATAAGCATGGTTTGTTTAACATCAAACCAATATATAGCAAAAATATACTAAAACTTCTCTCCCTCGAGCCTTGCCACAACAGCAGATGCGACAGCATTACCAACAACATTAGTTGCACTGCGGCCCATGTCGAGAATTTGATCCACTGCTAAGAGTAATAATAATCCTTCTCCGGGAATATTAAACATACCCAGCATGCCGGCAATAACAACTAAAGAAGCGCGCGGTACACCGGCCATGCCTTTACTGGTAACTAATAAAATTAACATCATTTTTATCTGATCGGCCATGCCTATATCCATACCATACGACTGCGCAATAAATACTGTTGCGAAAGTCATGTACATAATAGAGCCATCCAGATTAAAAGAGTAACCCAAAGGCAAAACAAAACTTACTATGCGGTTACTGATGCCGTGTTTTTCTAAAGCTTCAATGGTCTTCGGCATTGCGCTTTCTGAACTTGCAGTACTGAAAGCCAATAGAATTGGTTCTTTTATATCTGCTAACAATCTGTAGAATTTTATTTTGAAAACAAGTGCGATAATCCACAACACAACGAAAACAAAAAATAACAGGCCTCCAAAGAAACACAAGATCAAATAAGCATAGCCGCTTAAAACATCGAGTCCTTGCATAATGACAACAGCCGTAATCGCTCCAAAAATTCCTACAGGCGCAAAGTTCATCACGTAATTAGTAATCTTAAACATAATATGCGCCAGACTATCACAAGCTTTTACCATGGTCTCGCCTTGTTTGCCTAATGAAGCTGCTGCAACGCCAAAGAATAATGCAAACACTACAATTGGTAAAACATCATTACTCGCCATAGCACTTACAATACTATCCGGTATAACATGCGAGATAAAATTCTTCGCATCCTGCACGTTCGATTTTACGCCGGTTTCCGCCCTTGCGTCAGGTAAATCCAAATGCATGACTTTTCCTGGCTCAAATACATTTACAATCACTAATCCCAGCATTAAAGCAATTAATGTTGCAGAAGTAAAATAAATTAATGTTTTTAAACCAATTCGTCCAACCGATTTGAAATCCCCTACTTTTGCAACACCCAAAACCAGAACCGCAAAAACTAAAGGTGCAATTATCATTTTTATCATCCGTAAAAAAATGTCACTCAAAATTGAAAACCGTGAGGCAATTTTTTTCTTTTCTTCTTTAAATTGCTTTTCGCTGAATTTAGTCAGGGCCGCTTCAGTTTTTTTGATGACTTCAGGATTGCCGCTTTTCACGAGAATGATTTTGGCATAATCGGTTTTTTGGGTGGTAATGGATTTATTAATAACGTATCCTGCTATCAGACCAATTAACATGGCAATAACAATACTGGTTATAAGGCGGTTTTTCTTCGAAAACATGAAACTTTATTTATTAATCAAACTTAATAATTATATTTAGATAATGTAAATTATAGCCACAGATTTCGCAGATTAGCACGGATTAAATCCGCGTAAATTCGTGAAATCTGCGGCTTAAAACAAATGTTATGACTCTTTCACAGGCGCAACAAAGCGTAGATAACTGGATAAAAACCCATGGCGTACGCTATTTTAATGAATTAACTAATATGGCGATGCTGACGGAAGAAGTTGGCGAAGTAGCCCGTATTATCGCCCGCAGATATGGCGAACAATCGGAAAAAGAAAGTGATAAAAACAAATTGCTGGATGAAGAATTAGCCGATGTTCTTTTTGTTCTGATTTGCCTCGCCAACCAAACAGGAGTTAATCTGGAAGAGGCCTTGAAGAAGAATCTTGAAAAGAAAACCACGCGCGACAGCGAAAGACATAAAGGAAACGAGAAGTTGAAATAATCAGGAAGCGTATTTTTTCTTTCTTATATAAAACTGCAGCATTCCGAATAAAATTACCACTAAAAGCGGTAAGGCTATATTAATAAATTGCCACTTGCTTTCCTTTCCCTCAATTTTCTTTTTGTCCAGTAAACGCAACTTTACTTCGCGTGCTCGCAATTGCAATAAACCCTCATCATCGAGCAAATAATTAACGCAGTTCACTAAAAAAGTTTTGTTGGCGAAAGTTTGATTAGTGAATTGATCAAAGCCCAATGGCAAAGGTCCCACACTTCTTCTTGTTTCATTCTTTGCAATGTTCCCATCAGAGATTACTATCATCTTTGTTTTTTTGCCGTGGGACTTAAATGCAATGGTGGAATCGTTCATAATGATTCCAGGCAAACGGTTTTCGTAATTCGAATTAAATTCGCCCTCCAATAAACAAGCAACTGCCTGGTATGGATTATTGAACTGGATTTCTTTTGGCTTAAATTGTACCATGGCTAAAGCCACACGTACCGGTGTCGGTTGTACTTTTGTGTAGCGCGAACTGTGAAGTAAAATAGTTTTTTTAATACCCCGCGCCGAAACCGTATCAATGGTTCCCGCAAAATCAAGCTTTATCATATCCAGATTTTTCACAATGGGATGATCTATGTCGGGCATAATAAGCGGACTATACAGCCATTGAAAAGGTTTAAAATTTGGTTGTCCGTTTTTAAAACCAACATTTACAGGAATGGTTGCACACTGCATGTCTTGAATTAAAACCGGATTTAAACGTACGCCATACTTAAAAAGCATGTCCGATAAATTTAAATCATTATTGAAGCCCAGGGTGAATTGTTTTAAGCGGAACGTATCCATGTTTAAATACACCGGATCCAACATCCATAATACTTTTCCGCCGCTCATGACGAATTGATCGATGATGAATTTATCCTTTTCAACGAACACCGAATCAGGCTGGGATATAATAGCCACATCGGTTTTTTTCAGTGCTTCGAGCTGCTGCTTAATTTCCAGTCGCGTTACATTATAGTACTCGCTCAGCGACCGCATAAAATCGTATTGACGCAAAGTGTCTAATTCGCCGTGACCCTGAATAAAAGTAACTTCTGAACGGCGTGACGCCTGCAACTTACGTATGGCGTTGGTTAAACCATATTCTAATTCCTGAACGGAATTGTTTACACTCATTTCTGTTGTGAACCCGCCTCCAGCCTGACGTTTAAAAATCTGCCAAGGTAATTCTCTGCCGCGGTAAGTGACAATAGCACCCGGCCACAATAAAGTTTCAGTTACCTTTTGTCCTTTTTTACTTTTATCAATAACCTGTTCGGGAACAATTCCTTTGTCGTACAATTGCTTTTCAATTTTATTAACTTCTTCCTTATCGGGATTTTCTCCCGGATTAATGAATTCGTAATCAATCTGATTATCTGAATACGCGCGGAATTCATCTAAAATCTCTTTCGTTTCGTTACGTAAACGTGTAAAATCAGGATTTAAATCGCCATGCAAATACACTTTCAAATAAACAACATCATCTATTCCTTTCAGTAATTTACGTGTTGACTCAGAGAGTGTATATCTTTTCTCAGTCGTCAAATCAAAACGTTTGAAATAAAATGACAAAACAAAATTGGCGAGAATGACAATTGAAGTTATCATCACAAAGTTAAGAATGTCTTTGCGTTTGTTACCCGTGGTATGTTTTTTCTCTTTTACCATTTGCGACTCTGCAATACCAATTTGGTGAATATATTAAATAGAGCAATCAGACTAATAAAGTAAAGCATATCGCGGGTATCAATAACTCCACGGCTCATGCTCACATAATGATGATTGATTCCTAATGATTTTACGAATGCATCATACTTTCCGAAAAGGCCTGAGGCAGCAATAAACTCGAAACCCGTATAGCAAAAGAAACAAAGCAATAGAGCCATGATAAATGCGATAACCTGATTCTCCGCAACAGAAGACGCAAAAACACCAACGGAAACAAATCCTGCTCCTAAAAACAATAAACCAATGTAAGAACCCCACATACCTCCCGTGTCAACACCTATACGGTGATCGGCCGCTAATTTACTTACAGTATAATAATAAATGAGTGTTGGCAACAGGGAAACAATTACCAAGGTAAATCCGGCGATGTATTTTGCCATCACAATTTGAATATCCGTTAATGGGCGTGTCAATAACAATTCTATGGTGCCTGTCTTTTTCTCTTCTGAAAAAGTCCGCATGGTGATGGCCGGAATTAAAAATAAATACACCCATGGTGCCAGAATAAATAATGGGTCAATATTAGCAAATCCGTTTTCGAGAACATTTGTTCCTGTACTTTCGCTTGGGATTAAAAACATAAAAGCGCCTATAAGCGTAATAAAAACACCGATGGCAACATAACCAATGAGTGAACTTAAAAAACTACGGATTTCTTTTATATAGAGGGTTAACATTTATGCAAAAATAACATTATAGTACTTAAACTGCGATAAGGTTCTTATTTATTTAACACATTTTTATTCAGTAAAAACAAAGGTTCTTCCAATATATCATGTGTACCTTTATAATGGATTGAGTTTGGTTCAATTCCATTCCGTTCTAAAACTTCAAGTTGCTCCCCCCTTCTTTTCTCTGATAAAAATTCGTCTTTATCTCCGGCTACATAATGCCATTTAAGGTTTCTTAATTTCCGAACATCCGCTTCAAAATTCATATCCGGCGGAATGACACTTCCCCATACAATTAAATTATCGATTCTCCATTTTGTATGCGCTGCCCATCGGCAAATAGTGGCTCCACCCTGCGAAAAACCCAATGCATTTATTATAACTTTTTTGTCAAGCGGTAAAATATAGTTCTGATAAATCACATCAAGATATTGGCAGTAATCCTCAATGTCCTTTTCCCGTTCTTCCTTTGTCATCCAACTGGCTCCAATTTTTCCACTGAAGCCGTTGAGATAATAACGATGAAGGCCTTCAGGAACAATAAATAAATTTTCCTTATTAAATAATTTTTCAAATTTATTAATGAAGAAAGTAGAAAGTTGGCCGTACCCATGTGCAATCAACCATACCGATTTTAAATCAGGATTATTTGCACCTTCAGTAACGACCCGCGCCGTTTTTTGCACTTTTAAATAATCGATCATTCTTCGTCGGCCACGCTGCTAAATAAAGTATCGGCATCAATGGCCCGGTAAATTTTATACGTTTGATAAGCTGTTCGGTTGAGCTGATTACTCAAAACAACAATCGTGACTTTATCACTCAGTCGCCGGTGAAACGATGTTCTGTAACCATGCCACCAGCCGTTATGAAAAACTTCTTTTTTCTCCGAATCCTTAAAATCTTTCATGCGCCATCCCAAGCCGTAATTGCTTAATTTTTTTTCGCGGCTTAAAGCTGTATAGGCCAGGTCCTGAGTTTCATGATTTAATAGTTTACCCTGAAACAAAGCCTCACTGAACAAAAACATATCGTACGGCGTTGAATAAATACTTTTATCACCTACTACGTAATCAGAAGCCTCCGGTTCAATGATTTTCCAGCGGTTGTCGTATGGTTTTGAAATCGCCTTTTCAAAAACATCCAGACTCAAAATTGTTCCGGAGTGTCGCATCCCCAAAGGGAGAAAAATTTCTTCGCGCAAAAAGTTTGAGAATGTCTTTTTGGATATTTTTTCGATTAATAAAGCCAGTAAAGCATAGTTGGTATTACAATAATTGAATGCTTTGTTAGGTTGCAAATAAAGTCCCGGTCTTTTTTCAATCATCAATTCCAAAACTTCGCGGTTGGTAAGTACTCTGTCTTTACTTGTCACAATATCATTTAGGAAATACAAATAATTAGGCAAACCCGAACGGTGTGAGAGCAAATGCTTAATGGTTATTTTATCGTATGGGAATAAAGGAAAATACGAGGCAAATGTATCATCCAATTTAATTAATCCCTTTTCAACCAAAAGCATTACGGCTGTTGCAGTTATTACTTTTGAAACGGAAGCGAGCTGAAAAGAAGTGGAATCCGTTAAGAGCACATTATTGCGTTTATCGGCATATCCAAACGATTTCTGATAGATTACCTCTGCGTCCTTTGCTACAATTACCGAACCATTAAAACCGTTGTGTACCGCCATTTGTTCAAATAAAGTATCAAGTCGGTAAGCAATATCCCTGTATTTCGAAAAAGGAATTTTACCAATTACCGGCGGTTCCGGCTTAGCAAAAGCTATCATTCCGTTTTCAGAGTTGGATTGTCCGCAGCTGAAGCAGATTAAACAGAATACTATGAAAAAGAGTTTACGCACGCTTGTTTAGTGTTTAGTGTTTGGTGTTTAGTGTTTAGTGTTTAGTGTTTAGTGTTTAGTGTTTAGTGTTTAGTGTTTAGTGTTTAGTGTTTAGTGTTTAGTGTAATTTAAATTTTTCGAAGTTTAAATCCTATTTGTCGCTGCCTACTGCTTACTTTTTTTACTGCCAACTGACTTCACAGGTTCATCATCATCTTTATATTTATCGTAATCCAACTTATTACCCCAGTAATTCATCTGCTGCTTTATCCATTCTTTACGTTTGCCAACATAATTAGTTACAGGATTAGCCTTATAACGTAACGGACTGGGCAGAATGGCAGCAATGGCCGCAGCTTCGTCCTTTGTTAGTTTACTTGCTTTTTTATTAAACCAATGTTGTGAAGCCGCTTCAGCACCGTACACACCATCACCCATTTCAATGCTGTTCAGATACACTTCCATAATGCGTTCTTTGCTCCAGAAAATTTCTATCAATAAAGTAAACCAAACCTCAAAGGCCTTACGGATGTAACTTCTTCCTTGCCATAAAAAAACATTTTTGGCAGTTTGCTGGGTTATGGTGCTAGCGCCCCGCATGTGTTTACCCTGCTCGTTTTCTTTCATAGCTTTTTGAATAGCGCCCCAATCGAAACCAAAATGCTTTAAATAATTTTGATCTTCGCTGCAAACAACTGCTAATTGTAATTTGGGTGAAATGTTTTCAAAAGGTTCCCAATCGTGTTCGAGATGCATTTTTTTACCATCCATTTTTTGCTCCACACAGCGGATAAGCATTAAAGGTGTAACAGGAACAGGTACCCAGCGGAACATAATTACTGATAAAATAGAGACTACTACAAAACAAACGATGGTCCGCCAGATAAAACTGAGTATTTTTCTTAAAATAATCACGCCTAAACCACAAATCTATTCGTAATTTTGTACCGAAAACGCTCGGTGCCGACAATCAATTAACCATGCCTTTTTAATTTCTTATGGAGAAAAAATGGATTTATGCTCTTTTGACCCTTTTTGGGGGCTTAATTGTGCTGTTTTATTACAATAAATACAAGGTTGCTCCAAAAATCGATATCACTAAGCTGGAAATTGTAAATGAGGCTGGCGAAAATTTTGATTTGAAGTCCTTAAAAGGAAAAAAACTAATTCTCTCTTTTTACGCGAGCTGGTGTGGTAATTGTCTGCAGGAAATGCAGGAGATTGATAAAATAAAAAATACTGAATTAAACGGCATTGATGTTGTTTGTATCACCGACGAATCTATTGAGAAATTAAAACAATTTAAAGAGCATTCAGGCTATCCTTTTCTTTTTCTGAAATTAAAAACACAATTTGCTCAAATAAATATTAATTCGATTCCGGTTACTTATATAGTCAATGAAAAAATGGAAGTAGTTGAAGAATATTTAGGCTACATTGAATGGAGTGATCCTTCGACGATAAATTATATTAAAGGACTTTATTAATGCGGGTCTCTCGAAATTGCCGGCTTACCCATTAATTTTTCTTTCTTAGGTTTTGGTTCCGGATCAGGAATATAACGTGGTCCGCCCATTGTGTGTTGGTTGATAATATTTTCGGGAATAACTTTTAATGTGTCTTTTACTACCGGTTTCTTTTTGATAGTATCCTTTGGTGCAATGTAAGCCACTTCACCTTTCGTTATTAACCGATCAGGATGTTTGCTTACCTGAGCGTTACTGAATAAACTGAATCCGAAAATAAAAAACGCAATCACTGCAGCTTTCTGAAAAAATTTCCAACCTCTGAATTGCTTAAAGAAATGCTCGAAACTTATTTCTTCTAATTGCTCTTCTTTAAAACGGCCGCATACACTTTCAGTTTGCGGTAACTCCACAAAAAAGTTTTTTATTTCATCCACTGTTTTTATGCTGAAGTCGATTACCGTTTTCTGACATGATAAACAAAAAGCGCCTTTTTCATTTGGGCTCATTGCGTCCCAATTTTCGTGGCAGGGATTATCAATTACAATTTTCATAATTTCTTTGTTTAATATTTAGATGGGAAACCGATTGGGATTCCATAAATATTCAATTTATTCGATTGATAATCAATTATTTACGACTATCATCAATCATTACATCACCCATCAGCATTGGCGGTTTTGGTTCAGGCTTTTGTTTTTTAGGTTTCTCAGCAACCTTTACTTTGCCTTTTATAGGAGACTTAACATGCGTGGTATCTTTTGTACAATTTACTCTAGCAGTATCGGGTCTTACATAAGCAACTTTTCCCATTTTAATTTCAGGGCGTTCCGGGCGACTTTGCGCGTTGCCAAACAAACTGAATCCAAACACAAAAAATATAACTACAGCAGCCTTCTGAAAATAATGCCACTTAGTAAAATGATTATGAAAATGATCGAAGGTCATATCAGTTAACTGATCTTCTTCAAATCTCCCACACACCGATTCTGTATCGGGGATTTCAACAAAAAAATCCTTTATCTGGTCGATAGTCTTTTTACTGAAATCGACTACCGTTTTTTGGCATGATAAACAAAAAGCGCCCTTTTCATTGGGCGACATTGCATCCCAATTTTCGTGGCAGGGATTGTTAATTGACAGTTTCATAGGCTTGTTTTCTATTAAGATGCTGGGTCAAGCTAAATTCCATAAAAATATTTCTCGCTAAGACACAAAGTCGCAAAGTTTAACTACAGATTTACACAGATGTATAGTGGAAGTTTATAGTAAAGCAATAAAAAAGCCCTACTTTTCAGCAGGGCTTGATTCGTAAATTCGTATAGATTAGTAATTCGTAGTTATGCGTTTTTAAAATCCCAAGTCTCAAGAAACTTGGTGGTATAGTTTCCTTTTTTGAAATCTTCGTTTTGCATTAATTTTAAATGAAATGGAATTGTGGTCTTTACACCCTCAATTACATATTCACTTAATGCACGATGCATTTTTGCAATGGCTTCTTCGCGTGTTTGTGCTACAGTAATTAATTTTCCAATCATACTATCATAATTCGGTGGAATTCTGTAACCACTATATACATGCGAATCAACACGGATGCCATGTCCGCCCGGTGTATGTAAAGTTGTAATGACCCCCGGCGAAGGAACGAAATTCATGAATGGATTCTCTGCATTAATACGGCACTCGATAGCGTGCAACACCGGATAATAATTTTTTCCTGAAATAGGAACACCTGCTGCAACTAATATTTGCTCACGGATTAAATCGTAATTAATTACTTCTTCGGTTATCGGATGCTCTACTTGGATACGCGTGTTCATTTCCATAAAATAGAAATTACGGTGCTTATCCACTAAAAACTCAACTGTACCTACTCCTTCGTATGCAATTGATAAGGCAGCTTTCACAGCCGCATCACCCATCGCTTCCCGTAATTCAGGCGTCATAAAAGGTGAAGGAGTTTCTTCTACCAATTTTTGGTGGCGACGTTGAATAGAACAATCACGCTCACTTAAATGACAAGCTTTACCATAAGCATCACCTACAATTTGAATTTCGATATGGCGTGGTTCTTCAATGTATTTTTCCATGTACATGGCGCCGTTTCCAAAAGCAGCACTTGCTTCTTGTGTCGCGCTGTCCCATGCAGCCTGAAAATCTTCTTCTTTCCAAATGATACGCATCCCTTTTCCACCACCACCTGCGGTAGCTTTTATAATAACAGGATAAACAATATCTTTTGCTAATCTTTTTCCTTCTTCAACACTCTCTAATAATCCAACAGAACCCGGAACACAAGGAACGCCCGCTGCAATCATTGTTGCTTTGGCATTACTCTTATCACCCATTTTATTAATCATTTCAGGTGATGCACCAATAAATTTTATTTTATTCTGACGACAGATTTCAGAGAATTTTGCATTCTCGCTTAAGAAACCATAACCCGGGTGAACAGCATCAGCATTCGTAATTTCGCATGCCGCAATAATATTCGACATGCTCAAATAGCTTTCCTTACTTGGGGGTGGACCAATACAAACAGCTTCATCAGCGAATTTCACATGCAACGAATCTTTGTCGGCCGTTGAATAAACTGCTACTGTTTTTATTCCCATTTCGCGGCAAGTTCTGATAACCCTTAAGGCAATCTCTCCCCTGTTTGCGATTAATATTTTTTTAAACATAGTTTTTTATTTAAGATTCAAAATCCAAGATTCAAGGTTAACCCTGAACTTTGAATTTTAAATATTGAATTTTGAATTGCTTAAGCTGGGTCTACTAAGAATAAAGGTTGATCGTACTCTACAGGAGTCGCATCATTTACTAGCACCTTCACAATTTTACCTTTAATATCGCTTTCGATTTCGTTAAACAGTTTCATCGCCTCGATAATGCAAACCGGACTGCCGGGAGCCACCTCATCGCCAACGTTTGCGAATACAGGTTTATCTGGTCCGGAAGAACGGTAGAAAGTACCGATCATTGGAGATTTAATAGTAAGGTATTTCGAATCATCTGCACCATTTCCGTTTGAGGTAGGATTGGAAGTTGATTTTGCTTCGTTTACAACAACCGAAGGATTGTGAACCGGCGCATTCGTAACAACATGTGTTGGTGTTGTTATTACCGGTGTTGGGTTTTGGTACATGACAGGTGCGCCCGATTGTTTTCCTGTTTTAATAACGATTTTAATCTCCTTGGTTTCTAGTTCAACTTCATTGACCCCGCTTTTAGAAACAAACTTTATGAGGTCCTGGATTTCGTTTAATTTCATTTGTAAGTTTTTTTAGTTTACCCTCTTGGATTTTTCTATCCGCCGGGATTAGTTAGTTGGTGTCAAAAGTAACATTTTTTTAATTTAAGAAAAGTCTATTTTTCGCGTTTTTTGTTTAAAAAATCAACAAAATGTCCCAATTTTAACAAAAAAAGCCTCAAAATGAGGCTTTTTCAATGATTTTTGGAGAATCGACTATTTGGCCAATTTCTTTTTAAGGGCCGAATCTAATTCGTTTAAGAATTCTTCAGTGTAAAGATAATGTTTACCATGCTCCACTTTATTTCCATGAATACAAACTGCTAAATCTTTTGTCATTTTTCCACTCTCTACCACCTCAACACAAACTTCTTCTAAAGCTTTAGCGAACTTCATTAATTCAGTGTTACCATCTAGTTTACCACGGAACTCTAAACCACGGGTCCAGGCAAAGATACTTGCTATCGGGTTTGTAGAAGTAGGTTTACCTGCTTGGTGTTCACGGAAGTGACGGGTTACAGTACCATGAGCGGCTTCGGCTTCCATGGTTTTTCCATCCGGAGTAACAAGAACAGAAGTCATTAAACCTAAAGAACCAAAACCTTGCGCAACAGTATCGGATTGTACGTCGCCATCGTAGTTTTTACAAGCCCAAACAAAATTACCATGCCACTTTAAAGCAGAAGCTACCATGTCATCAATTAAACGGTGCTCATACACAATTTTTGCTGCTTCAAATTTCGCTTTGAATTCTTTCTGATAGATCTCTTCGAAAATATCTTTGAAACGGCCATCATATTTTTTTAAGATGGTGTTTTTAGTAGATAAATAAAGTGGCCATTTTTTTGATAAAGCGGTATTGAAACAAGAATGTGCAAATCCTTTAATTGACTCATCGGTATTATACATGGTTAAAGCAACGCCATCGCTTTTGAAATTAAATACCTCAAACGATTGTACTTCGCCACCACCTTCAGGTGTAAAAGTTACCGTTAATTTGCCTTTTCCTTTTGTTACAAAATCTGTAGCGCGGTATTGGTCACCAAATGCGTGACGGCCTATACAGATAGGGGCGGTCCAATTAGGAACTAATCGCGGAACGTTTTTACAAACGATTGGTTCACGGAAAACAGTACCATCTAAAATATTACGGATGGT
>JAHEYE010000346.1 GCA_023251695.1 Sphingobacteriaceae bacterium
TGCTGATTAAGCCAAGGCCCGCTCCGGATTTCTCGGAAAGCTTTGTCTCACCCAACACTTTTTTATGCAAATCTTTTAATTCATCCTTACTTAAACTAATCACTTTATCCAGTCTTTGTTTCAAATCGGGAATATTACTGTTCTCAACAAAGTTTCCTGTTTTAAGCAAATAACCATCCTTGTCGATACAAACAATTACAATGCCCGGTTTTAAATCGCTTGAACTGCTAGGTGAGGCATACTTACGGATATTCTGCATGCACTCCACCAAAACAGAAAAAACACGTCCACGCACAACAGTTGAACTGTTCTGAACTTCAGGACCACGTTCCGCCAAAATTAAAATGGCATTAACCAAATCCTGATTAAAATCTCCTTGAAAACAAAGTATAATGTGTTCTTTTTCGCACTCCTTTAACCAATTGTAAAGGAAGGTGGCTTTATTTTGTACTTCAACCATAAATAGGTGATATTTTTATTGTTTTAAAAATACTATTTTTTAATCAAAATGCAAGTGTTTTTTAAAACGCAAAAGCCTGATTTCAGGCTTAAAATCAGGCTTTTGCAGTGGTATCCTAAATAATGATTAGTCTATGATGATTTTAAGCCTCGATTGGCGTTTGATTCCCTCTATACTTATGACGTAAATACCTTTATTTAAATTCTGCTTATTAATGCGTATTTCATTCTGACCTTCGTTTTCTTTTCTAAAAACAATTTTTCCGGTAAGATCATAAATAAAATATTCTTTAATAGGTAAGGCGTCTGTAATCAGAATCTCATCTTTCGTATAAGTAATTTTTACAGTCGATTTGTCGTATTCTGCAACTCCTAAAGGTACAAAGTTGACCGTGGCAGTTGTGCAAGTCGTGCAGCCATTTAAATCAGATACACAAATGGTGTAAACGCCTGGACAAACATTATTGGCAACCGATCCGGTTGCAACAGGGGGATTCCAAATATAACTATACGGAGCGGTTCCTCCAATAGTTGTTGCGTTAATGGTACCGGTACAACAAGCTGAACAGGTTGCAGGCAATGCAGCAGGAACAAGTGTAAGAGGCAATCCTGAAAAAATAGTAAAGGTGGTAAACGTAATTGGGAAAGGCATTGCACCATATAATGCCGCCGTGAACGGACCACCACAACCACAAAGATTACTGAAAGTAATACTGGATGATGTCATAACAAACGTTCCTGTTGGCGTACAGGTTCCTCCATTAATAACAAGATTATATGGAAAAGCGGTACAGCCCGGACTAAGATTAATTGTTACTGCAGCATCGCAGTTACCTGGACAGCTTGGTGGGGTAACCGATGTACTCATTGAACATTGAGGCTTCATGAAGCCTGCAGTTAAAATAAATAATGCGAGTAAAAGTCTTTTCATTTTTTTTGTTTTTGGTTTATTTAATTATTAACGCAATTCAGCGTTTAGTTTTTCTTTATATGTATTGATTAATTTACTCATGATGTTTTCGATTTGTTTATCAGTTAAAGTATTCTCTTCATCCAACAAAGTAAAACTTACGGCATATGATTTTTTGCCGCTGCCTATTTTATCACCTTCGTACACATCAAATAAATTCACTTCCTTTAAAAATTTTCGTTCTGCCGCATAGGCCAATTCCTCGATCTGACTATACTTCACGTTTTTATCCAATAACATCGCTAAATCGCGGCGTACAGAAGGAAATTTTGGAACGTCATTGAATTCAACTTTATTTTTACTACTTAACTGAATTAAAGCATCCATATCGAAATCGGCATAAAAAACAGTCTGATTCAAATCAAATTTTTTACAAATAGATTTATTCACACATCCAAATTGCACAATTGTTTTTTTCTTTGCCTCATAAGATAAAGCGTAAGAAAAATTCTCTCCTCCACCTTCTGAGCCCGAATATTTTTCAATACCGGATTTTTTAAGAATCGCCTCCACGGCTGCTTTCAAAAATGCAAAATCAACATCACCGGCTTTTTGGTACGGGTTCTCCTGCATTTTCTTTCCGCTGATGAATAAACTTAAATGATTTTGCTCAGAAAATCCAAAATCACCGCCGGTAACTTTAGAATACGTTTTTCCGAATTCAAAAAACTTAATATCCGTGTTTTTACGATTCGCGTTATAGGAGATTGCTTCTAGCCCGCTGTATAGCATTTCCCCGCGTAAAACATTCAAATCCTGACTCAGCGGATTCACCACGTTTACTAAATCAGCAGAATTCCCGTAATAAGCCTCTTTGCTAAGTGATAATGACATAATCTCATTAAAACCATTTCCTGTTAAAAAATCTGAAATCTTATTTTCATATTCATAATCACTTTTTCCCGTGCCCACCTGCACGCCAAAACTAAATTGATTACTGACCTCCACATTGTTGTAGCCGTAAATACGCATTACTTCTTCTATTACATCCGCTTCACGCGTTACATCCGCTTTAAAACGTGGGACACTTAATAATAAACCATCACCACTTTCAGATGAAATTTCAATTCCCAAAGAAGTAATAATATTCTTAATAACATTTGTTTCAATGTTCTTGCCAATCAAATCCCGGCAATTACCATAAGAAAACGGAACTTTATAAGGTTCGAATTTTTCAGGGTACACATCCATAATATCCATGCTTACATCTCCACCACAAATATCCAAAATCAAAGCAGCAGCACGTTTAAGAGCAGTAACCGTCATTTCAGGATCTGTTCCCCTCTCAAATCTGAAAGAAGCATCGGTTTTTAAACCATGTTTCTTCCCCGTTCTCCGGATGT
>JAHEYE010000135.1 GCA_023251695.1 Sphingobacteriaceae bacterium
AGATGAACAATTCCCGCCGAAACCAAATGAATTCGATAATACATTATTTATTTGGGCATCCGTCACTTTTGTTACCGGCACCAAACCGAATTCAGTGATTGGAGTTGTAAAATTTAAATTCGGGAATATTTTATTGTTTTGTAAAGACAGAACAGAAATTACAGCTTCAACTCCCGCCGCTGCCGCTAATGTATGACCCGTATAAGCTTTTGTAGAACTGAATTTAGGAATAGAGTTTCCAAATACATTCACGGTCGCTTTACTTTCCGATTGATCGTTATTCGGCGTTCCTGTACCATGCATATTGATATAATCAATTTGTGCAGGAGAGAGTCCGCTCATTTCCAAGGCTTGTTTAATAGCGGTCGTTGCCCCTACTCCATCCGGCGAAGAAGCTGTTTGATGATACGCATCATTTGAATTTGCGTAGCCCATTACTTTGGCTAAAGCTTTTCCGTTTCTTTTTTTTAGCGCTGCTTCGCTTTCGATAACAAGGAAGGCGCCTGCTTCGCCTAAATTTAATCCTTTTCTGTTCTCATCAAATGGTTTGCACCATTCTTTATCCAATATCATTAAAGTATTAAAACCATTAAAAGTAAATTTTGATAATGAATCCACGCCGCCAACAATCACGCGATCCAGCATTCCGTGTTTAATCATCCTGCAACCTAACATCACTGCATTTGCCGCCGATGAACAAGCTGTAGAAATTGTGGTCACAAAATCTTTCACGCCTAAATAATCGGCAATCTCTTCCGTGCTTTCGCCACAATCGTGAGCATCTAATACTTCTAAGTGTTTTCCTGCACTCACCATTTCGCCGTAAAACAATTCGGTTTTACACATTCCGGCGACAGTGGTTGAAGAAATCAATCCGGTCCGTAATCCGTCTTTTAAATCTATTCCCGAATTTAAAACTGCTTCGTGTGCTGCTGCAATTCCTAATAGTGAAGTACGGTTTAAAGCGGAAGAATGATTTCCAATAAGATCCATTAATTGTCCGTTAGAGAGTTTTACTTCTCCAAGAACGTATTCATCCTTATAACGTGTGCTGAGATAATTTACTTTACCGATCCCGGTTTTAGCATTTGATAAGTTTGCATAAGCTTCCTGTACATTGTTGCCAATGGCAGAGATCATGCCGAGTCCGCTTATAAATATGGGTTGCGCCAATTAGGATTTACCTTGGTCTTTTATAAATTGCGCCATGCTCCGTACCGATTCAAATATTTTTTTGCCATCGGCCGGATTCTGAATTTTGATACCGTAATGTTTTTCCAATAATACAATCAGCTCTAATGCATCAATAGAATCTAATCCTAAACCATCGCCGAATAAAGGTGCATCCGGTTTGATGTCCCCGGGTTTTACTTCTGCCAGATTCAATTGTTCAATAATCTGACCTTTTAGTTTTTCTATTAAAGCATCCATACTGTCTATTTATAAAATTGGTTTAAAATCGCCTCGTTGAGAGGGTTAAAATTAATATTTTTAATTGAATCAGAGGCTTTTTCCACCAAATAAATAAGGGCATCAGCCATCCCATTATCATAATCCACCCAGCCACAAATTGCGGCCGTTGTTCCCTGCTGGGTCAGACTTATTTGAGCCTGATTTACCAATAGTTGCGCATCGAAACTGTCACACACAAAAAAGGCATTCTCTCCCGTAATTTTATGTTTTATGGCAATTTCCCCTATCACAATATTGGGCAAGGTGTATACAAAAATAGCCGGTGAAGGCAGGTATTGGTCTTTGTTATTGATGGTGTTCTGATAGTTGCGATCAGTATCTAGACTTGATGCTTTATTGGCCAGCAGGATTGCTGTTTCCTCCAACGAATTGCGTCTCAGAAAGTCATTTTCTTTTAAAGCGGCCTCCGTGGCGATGATGCCAAGTTTTGATAAATTATCCATCTTATGGAATTTGGGATAATTTATTTCAAGCTGTTTATATACGTCTGCAAAAAAATACGATGGCACATCTTCTTTTGGTATAGATAATTCTTTTCCATTCACAAAAATGCTCTTGTTCTTAATTCGGCAGTATGAAGTGATATTCAATTCCATTCTTATTTTACAAATAGGGCCGCAGCGTTACAACCACCGAATCCGGAAGCAGTTTTTAAAAAGGTTTGGATATTTCGTGTCTCGTGTTTATTTATTATTTGAATATTTCCACTCACGCCTTTTTCGGAATATCCTCCCGATTTTATCAGTTGATTTTGGTGTGCGGCTTCAATAGTCAGAACAGTTTCTAAAACTCCGGCTGCACCCAATGTATGACCGTAATACCCTTTTAAACTATTTACAGGAGAATCCGTTAAGCCTACCCTTTCAAAAGCGATGGATTCCATTTCATCGTTATAAGGTGTTGCTGTTCCATGCGCGTTGATGGTATCGATCTTTAATTTATTTCCCTGCAAAGTTTGACTTACGGCTTTAAATAATCCGTCGCCTGTACGTGACGGACCCGAAATATGATTGGCATCATTTGCCGAAGCACCACTTACAATTTTCATTGAAGTTGGCGCTAGTTTATTTTTTGTAATTAAAATTGTTGAAACTGCTTCTCCTAAATTTATTCCCTTACGTTTTGCATCAAATGGCATACAGGGTTCTGTACTCAAAGCGTTGAAGGATTTAAAACCACTCACCGTGAATTCTGTTACAAGATCTCCTCCGCAAACGATGATGTTGTCGTATGGTCCGGCTTTAATCATCCGCTGGGCTGTTATGATTGCCAGCAATCCGCTGATACAGGCATTGGAAAGAACCAAAGGTTTATTTGTTGCGTTAAAATATTTTCCAATAGCATTTGCCATCACCGGTAAATACGTTCTTTCCATAGGAAAAGAATGCTTTACCGAATTATCAAGAAGATCAATATTTCCTTTTGTGGTAGAATAAATTAAAAGTGTTTTTGGGTCAGATAAAGAAATTCCGCTTTGAATTAATACGTCCTGAATGGATAGAATGCTTAGTTTTTCAAGCTTTGTGAAAAGTATTGCATTTTTTATTTTTCCGTAAGCGTCATTAATCTTTTGCTCGTCGATAACAGACAAACAAAAACATTCATTCAGTTTTCCCAAATTATGGGGTTTAACTCCTAACTGATCCTTAAGTAAAGCAGAATGATTTTCTTTGGTTGTAAAACCTAAAGGCGATATAATATTGTGATATGAAGTAAAAATTTCCAATTTACTCCAAGCGCAATTAATTTCCGCGGAAATTAGCCTTGCGCTTTTCTAAAAATGCCGAAACGCCTTCTTTAAAGTCCGACGTACCGAAACTTTTGCCAAACTCTTCAATCTCTACTTCGTATCCGTTTTGCTTATTGTTATAACCGGCATTAATTACTTTAATGGCTGTACGGATGGCGGTAGCAGATTTGGTTGTTATTTTAGCGGTTATCTCGAAACATTTGTTTAGTAATTCTTCCTGACTTGTAACATAATTTGTTAAGCCCCATTTGTAAGCATCCTGCGCGTTAATCATGTCGGCAGTAACAATCATTTCAAATGCTTTTCCTTTTCCTAGAATTTGTGCCAGACGTTGTGTTCCGCCGTAACCGGGGATGACACCAAGGCTCACTTCAGGTAATCCCATTTTCGCATTCTCGCTGGCCACACGAATGTGACAAGCCAATGCTAATTCTAATCCCCCACCTAAAGCAAAACCATTTACGGCTGCAATAACAGGTTTAGAATAATTTTCGATGAAATTAAATATTTTGAAATGACCTGTAGAGCTTAATTGTTTTCCCTGTTCCACCGAATAGTCTGCAAATTCGGAAATATCAGCTCCTGCCACAAATGCTTTTTGTCCGGCCCCGGTGATGATAACGGCTCTGATGTCCTTTTGATTTTCAGCTTCAACTAAAGTTTCATGAAGCGTTTCAATGGTCTCTTTATTCAGAGCATTTAATTTATCGGGGCGGTTTATAGTAATAACCAAAACGCCGGTCTTAATTTCGGTTAGAATACTTTCTGAGGTCATGATCATTGTCGTTTAAATTTTGTTTCAGCAAATATAAGTGTATATCATAAAATTGACTAAAAAGTTATTAACCCCGCAGAAACTTTATCATATGGGGGTTGTTTATATCTTAAGAGATTATTTTACCAAGTGAAGAATTGGAATTTTCTGCGGGGCAGGCCCCTTCTTCATCACAATGTCATTCTGGGCCAACACCTATAAGAGATTATTTTTTATAAATGAAAGAATTGGAATTTTCTGCGGGGCAGGATCCTATTTCCTAAATGTTAAATAGAATGTTGTGCCGGTATTTTCGCTGCTGTCAAACCAAATCCGCCCGCCAAATGCATTAATAATATTTTTAACCATTGCTAAACCTAAACCTGTACCATGCGATTTAGTCGTAAAGTTAGGTGTAAATATTTTCTCTTTCATGGTTTCCGGAATTCCGCATCCATTATCTTTAATACTCACCATTACTATTTCATCCTGTATTTCCATACCAATCTCAATCTTTCCGCTTTTTCCTTCAGAGATGGATTGCAAGGCATTTTTGATAACATTGTTAAATACACGCAGACTCTGGTTTTTATCAGCTGATACAAATACCGGATTTATCCCGGGCTGAAATACTATTTGAGTCTGCTCATTTTTAAATAATTCGATGGTCGACTGAATCACTTCTGTTAAATTAACTTGGCCTAAATTTACTTTCGGCATTTTTGCGAAGTTGGAGAACTCATTAGCTATGTGTGCCAGCGTATCGATTTGCTCTATCATTGAAGCCGCTACTTTTTTAAACTTGCCTTCAAAATCTTCTCCACCTTCATTCACCACTTTTTGCAGGTATTGCAAATTCAGTTTCATGGGCGTTAAAGGATTTTTAATTTCGTGTGCTACTTGCTTAGCCATTTCCTGCCAGGCTCCTTCACGTTCAGATTTCGCCAGTAAATCGGCGCTTTGTTCCAGTTTCACCAGCATTAAATTATATTCGTTAACCAATCTTCCTATCTCATCATTCGATTCCCATCCAATGGGCTCATTGCGTTTTCCAAGCGATATTTTAGCGAGTTGCTGCTGAACAATCCGTAAAGGTTTTGTTACATAAGCCGTAACAATTAATCCGGTAAATAAACTTACCAGAAATAAAACAACATACACATTTAAAAGGGTTGTAATGTAATCCGATAAACCTTCTTCCAAATCACTTTGCCGCGCAAAATAGGGAAGATTCATGTATCCGATTAAGTCACCTGCTTTATTAAAAACCGGTTTATATAGCGATAAGTAATTCAGTGAACCGATTTTATCCTGGGTGCCAAAATTGGAGGATTCGTTTTTTGAGAAATTAGCAATCGCTAAAGGATTAATTAATTTTGATGATAATCCGGCATCGAATAATTGCGGGCGCGATGATGCGAATAAAAAACCGTTGGCATTATAAAGGCTTATATCAGAATTAAACAACACCGCCAATTTTTTTAATAAACTTTCAGTGTATTCCTTTCCATTTACATCCAAATGTTCGGTTTCGAGTAAAACAGAATTTAGTTCATTATTAATCTGTCCAGCCTTTTCTGCCAATTCGCTCAAATTATCTGCTTTTGATTTATTTATAACCAATTTAACTGTGAAAATACCAATTGCCGATAACGCAAAAAATAATATAGAAATAGTAAATACCTGGATTCTTCTGTTGAGTGAAAAGAAACTCAATTTCCTATCGGAAATCCGGAACGAAACAACTAGCATGCACAAACCTAATAGAGAGTAAAAAATAAAGTAATACGAATTGGTTGTAAAAAAGTAGTTGAAGTCTTTTGTTTTTGTGCTTAAAACTATAAGCGTTTCTTTATCAGGCGTTACAAAGTAATGTCTGAAATTTCCAGCGGTGCTTTTCAACTTTACAGAATCCACGTTGTGGGCAGGATAATCGTATTGTCCGTACGACGAGGTGAGTTTATTCTGTTTGTAAACGGCGTAAGAAATTTGTTTATAGCGGTTTTGTTTCTGCTGGCCTTCATCCAGCAACAAATCAGGGAACCCGCCCGCGCCGGAAAATTGTTTTGGCTCCAGCTGAACATATAAAATGTAAGGGGCTTTCTTTCCTTCTTGCTTACCAAATTCTATTTTTCCTACATAACGCGAATTCAATTTATAGCCATCCATAAAAAAAAGATGATCACTAATGGTGGGAAAGCCACTGTTAACCTGATCTTCAAAATATTGATTGTTGTTAAAAACCAAATCCGAATTTTTAAAGTGCGGCATGCATACCGAATCGAAGACCGCCAACTGAACATTAAATTTTTCGAAGTATCCAGTAAAATAATTCCTGCGCAGTTGTTGTTCCGTTTCATTACCGAATAACGGTAATCTGTAAAGCATTTTTTTTAATTTCAGGTCGTTACTGATTTTCCCTGCAATGCCCGAAAATTCGCTTTCAAGAATAGCATCCTGTCTGTCGGATAATTCATCCGCAAGAAAACGTGTATTCGATTTTTCCCTTGACGAATTGTAATCACTGAACAGCCATGAAGTAATTAAAGCAAAAATTAATATTCTGAAACCTGAACTAAGAATGCTTTGAGTAAAATCGTATTGGCGTAAAAAAACCGAACCCAAAAACAAGACCGGCAACCAAAACCATTCAATGGCATTATAGGCTTGTCCAATTAAAAGATACAATCCGCAATATACTATAAAGCATAGGATAAAAATATTACGGTTTTCTTTATCTTCTGTTTTTAGAAATAACTTGATGAATTTTTCAATGAGCACGGCAATGGAGAATCCGTTTAAAAAAACAATGCTCAGCGAAAGAAAACTCAATTGATTCAAATTAAAAAAGTTAGAAAATTCAAATGGAATTGTTGAATTAAGAACCAAATTTTTTACAGTGAGATTTAAGAATAGGGCAAGCGCAACTAATCCGGAGAAATAAAAAATAATCGTAAACAGCTTAACAATCCTGCTTTGCAAATTGAACTCGACACACTTGTAAAACAAACCGGACCATGCCAAAAACAAAAACACATTAATGAGAATATCCCCTAAAAACTCATTAAAAAACGACTGCGGATTCCCGTAATCACCCGGCATAAACAATTCGGAAGAATACAGAAGCCCCGGCCATTTAAAATAAATCATCAGCGCTCTTACTCCCAAAACAAGAAGGGTGATAACTGTGAGTTTGGCCGGTGAAATTTTAGAGCGGAACGCTTTTTGTAGTCCATAAAAAACAAAAGCCAGCAATGAAATAAAAAATAAAACAACAGCACAAGCTGAACGGCCTTCGCTTTTAATTGTTTTTTCATTCACTACGATTTCAAATAAAGGAGTTCCTGATTGTGATTTTATCGTGTGCGGTAAATAATTCACCGAGTCTCGCAATTTGGTTTGCGCCGGTAATTGCATCCAGGAGGCAAAATCATTTCTAAAATAATTGTTTTGTACATCATATTCAGGTTTCACAAAAATTAAGGCAAGCCTTTTCAGATTATTTTCTTTTTTCAGTATGTATTCATACCAACCATTACGTAAATGCAACATTCCGTTATTCTTACGTATGGCTGCTATTGGATAATCTAAGGGAATGGTGTTGGCCGACCAAAAAACAAGGCTGTCGTTTACAAATGCAAAAACAGAAATATCTTCAGCATCTAAATATTCTTTGTCGGTTTTAGAAAAACTTTCAAAAGGACTGTTTTTATCGAGATGGCTAACTAAGCTGAGGGCTTCACCGGCCTTTTTTTCCTTGAGATGAAGGTTTTTTTGAGCTTTTTCACATAATTCGGTTGTTGTGTAATTGTTAAAGAAGTTTAGTATAACCGCAGTAATGAGCGTGGCAGCCGCTATAATAATTCCCGTTTTGCTATCTAATTTACCTGACATTAAACCAAAAGCAATTTAGGTATTTTTCCTGAAATGGCTGTTCATTATTAGGTTATCGGCTGATCTTACAACTATTAACCATTAACTCTATAACAATTAACTTATTTTAATACTTAATAGCACGATTATTGAACCTTTCGCGTCTTCGCGTGTACAACTCTATAAATACCATGTAGCGTGAACAAGCATTTTAATTGTAAAGAATACCCTTAAAAGTTTATGCTGCATAAAAAAAGCAGATTTTCTGCTCTGTCGGATGAAGAACTGATGCTACACATCTGTAATGGGGAAGTATCAGCTTTTGATGAAATTTATTACAGGTACTGTAAACAGCTGATGGGGTATTTTATAAGGATGTTGAATTTTGATAAGACTTTGGCTGAAGATGCACTCCAGGATTTATTCCTTAAAATAGCCGAAGACCCTGAAAAGTTCGACGCCTCACGTTCTTTTAAAACATGGATTTTTTCAATTGCATCCAATTCCTGCAAAAACTTTTACCGTCACCAAAAAGTGGTTACAGAAAGCAACAGTGAACTTACTTACTTGAGAGACAAGGCCCATGACGATGAATTTTTAAAAGCGGCCGGCAGAATTGACGCAACTGAATTCCATAAAATTTTAAATGAAGCGCTTGATGAATTGCCACCCGAAAAAAAAGAAGCTTTTATTTTAAAATACCAGGAAGATAAAAGCATTGCGGATATCGCTTTTATTCAGAATTGTCCGGAAGGAAGTGTTAAGTCCAGACTCCATTATACTTTAAAAATATTGGAAGAAAAATTAAAAATATTTAACCCGGTAAACTAAAAAAACAATGGAAAACAACATCGGAAATTTTTTAAAAAATAAATTATCAATAGATGATTTAGATCTTGAAACGCCTGAT
>JAHEYE010000347.1 GCA_023251695.1 Sphingobacteriaceae bacterium
AAATGACAAAACTATTTTTCACTTTATCTATCTTTCTGGTATGTAATTTTAGTTCCGCTCAAAATTTGTTTGTTAATTCAGGTTTTGAAACCGCTACAGTTGGTCTGCCTGTCGGGACCCCGCTTCCCATGTATCCAACATTGCTCAACAGCTGGACTGCAGTAAATGTTGATGGGGAATATATGTATGATCCAACATTAGCAAATACAGGCACAGGGTTTTTAAGCGTTCTTCAAAATCCTGCTAATCATCCGAAGACCTTTTGGTTGGGTGCGCCTTGGATATCGAATGGTTATGACCGCGCTATGCAGTTTGTTTCGGTAACAGCTTCTACGGTATACCAACTAAAGTGCTGGATTCGTTCAGGAAACAGCATGCGTTATGCAGGTTATGGCTCCGGACGACTACTCATTCAGATTGAACAAGTTTCTCCCGGTTTCATTGCTATTGATTCTGTAAGTTTTTATACTCCCTTAAGCTGGCAGCAAACATCTTTTACTTTTACCACAGGGGCAACCACTAATTCTATAACCGTTTTGTTTTCATGCTATGGAACTAATGCTGTGGATGCCTGGGTAGATGATGTTGAATTAAAAGTTGCACAACCTGATGGGATACAAGAAAATTCAGAAGAACATGGAGTTTCAGTATTTCCTAACCCTTTAAATGATAAATTAAATATTGAAATTACTGAGGTAAACGGACTTTCAACTTTTAATCTGTACGACATTGCTAACAAAAAAGTTTCAACGGCTGAATTTTCTAAATCAACCGTTGTTAATACTGAAAATCTTACTAAAGGCACCTACTTTTATGAAATCAGAAACCGCAAAGGTGTATTAAAAACAGGGAAATTAATTAAGCAATGAACTTCTGCTTAAATTACGAGTGAAATAATTGTTTACCCAATATTTATTGCCATTAAATCAAAAAATTGAGGCAGTTAAAATTAATATCTCATGAATGAAAATGATTCTGACTTTCTAACCTACACGCAAAGAGCAAAATTTGTAAGGAAAATATTTCCGGTTATGAATGTCTTTGTCGCTCTAATAATTGCTTTCACTGGAACAAATAAGATCTTGTGCTTGTCACTTGGCCTTCTGATTCCAGTAATTGGCGTTAGCTCTATTAAGATCGGTTTACGGTTAAAAAAAGTAGAAACGTTCAAAATTCTCTCTGCTTTTTTAAATTTAATTAATTTCTTTTTCATCTGCTTCCTGTCCGGACCCAATTCTCCTATGTACTTGTTGGGAATAGTTTTAATCGGTGTCTGGACCCTGCTTTTTAGCAATATGAGATCTCTTATTTATGCCATTATCACTATTCTGGTTTTTATGACATTGGGGTCCTTTCTAGCGGGAAAAACTTTTCAAGATATAATCATCTCATTAGCAGTTTTAATAACTTATTCCATTATACTCGTAAGATTTTTACAATTTACTCTTTTACTGGGCCGCGAAGTTATTTCTGCTAATAATGAAATTGATTCGCAAAAAAAACTGATTGAAGAAAAAAACAAAGATATAATTGACAGCATTAAGTATGCAAGACGCATTCAATCATCTTTGCTCCCAACAGAAAAATTTATAGATCGCATTTTAACTAACGGAAATAAAAATACTTTTAATACGAATTAATAAAATAAAACGATTCAAATATTTCTGGTTCCTGGTTTCTAGTTAAATTAGGGACCAGAAACAAAGAAACTAGAAACAACCACCATGAAAATACCATTTGAAACCATCGACTGGACAGGAATTCCGAAAGTTGAACACAAAGGCGAAACAGGAACCTCCTATTGGCAAACGATACAACACGAGGGTCTGCGCATCCGCATTGTAGAATATTCTGAAGGTTATCTTGCCGACCATTGGTGCGAGAAAGGACATATTGTTCATTGTGTTGAAGGAGATTTTACAACAGAACTAAAAACAGGAGAAAAAACAAAATTACATAAAGGCGAAAGTTTTATAGTTTCAGATAATTTAAGTTCTCACCGTTCTCATACCGAAAATGGTGTTAAATTATTGATTGTTGACGGTGATTTTCTGAAGTGATATTAGAACACAAAATAAAAAAACCGGCGGATTTTGTTTTCGATTATTTAACGGACATGAAAAAGTTCGTGCTTGTTCATCCCATCATTTACAAAATGGAAGATTTGGGAAATGATAATTATAAAGTATATGAAAAGTTGGGTTTAATTTCTTTTACTTATTCAGCAACCGTAAAAGGTGATAAAGCCAACAATACAGTGAACATTAAAGCCGTTGTCATGAAAATGACACACATCGAAATGAATTTCAATATTAAAGATGAGGATGGCGATTCTGTAATTCACGAAACGGTTTCATTTAAATCATTTCTTCCTGTCAAAGGAATAATGTCAGCTATTTTCAGGAAACAGCACAAACAATTGTTTTCAAATATCGAAAAAGCAGAATAATGTTTTTAAGAATCGAAACTGTCAAAGAAAAAAAATTAATTGGTAAAACATTAAGAATGTCGTTTACCAATAACAAAACTGTTGATTTATGGAGCAACTTTATGCCGCGGAGAAAAGAAATCAATAATGTTAATTCTGAATTCATTTCACTGGAAGTTTTTGATGATGTGTCTTTTTTTTCAACCTTTTACCCAAGCAAAGAATTTAATAAATGGGCCTGCATTGAAGTGAAAGATTACAACAACGTTCCAACTGAAATGCAAACATTAACTATACCCGAAAGTTTATACGCCGTGTTTTTACATAAAGG
>JAHEYE010000136.1 GCA_023251695.1 Sphingobacteriaceae bacterium
TACAGGAATTTGGTCAACTAATGGTACAGGTTATTTTGCTCCATCTGATACAATATTCAATACCAATTATGTTTTAAGTGCGAGTGAAATGGCCACAGGAGGATTGGTAACCTTAACCTTAACTTCCACCAATAATGGTTTATGCGCAGCTGTGATGAATACACTTAGCATTAATATTATTCCTAAGCCGGTTGTAACCGCAGGAGCTGATTATACTACCTGTGCAAGTGCAATTGTCTTCACACTAAATGGTTCGGCTACTTTCCAGAGTGCGGCTACGACACCAACCTGGTCGGTTGTTTCAGGTACGGGGGCATTTAGTAATATTAATGTTCCGAACCCCACTTACAGTATGAGCGTGAATGATACGATTCAAGGATATGTTATTCTGGTTATCTCTGCGCAGGGAATTTGTCCGAATGCGGAAACTGATACGGTTCGTATTGATATTTTAAAATTACCTTATGTGAATGCAGGAATAAATACAACTATTTGTGATAATAATATGGTTGCACTTTCAGGTACCATAACCGGATTTACCGGAACAGGGCAATGGTCGTCGAGTGGTACAGGAACTTTCACACCTTCAAGTTCTAGCTTAACCACAGGCTATAATCCAAGCGGTGGTGATTTACTGACGGGCTCAGTTACATTTACATTAGCATCCACTAATAATCAGGGATGTAATTCGGTGAAAGATACTTTGAAAATTACTTTTAAAAATTCTCCTGTTGCTAATTTCTCAATTGGCAATGCCTGTGTTAATAGCCCTGTCTTCTTTTCTGATGGTTCCAGCGGAAGCATTGCAACGCAAAGCTGGGATTTCGGGGACGGTGGAACTTCAATCTCCTCCAATCCTATTCACACATATTCGCTTGCTAATATTTATACGGTAACCTATACTGTAACTTCATCGAATGGCTGTACAGATACTGTGACCAAATCCATTCAAATAAATAGTTTACCAAATGCTAATTTCACCTATACCAATGCTTGCCAGTCATTACCTGCATACTTCCAGGATCTTTCTACAATAAGTGTAGGAAGCAATATTGTAAGTTGGGATTGGAATTTTGGAGATACAGGAATTGATACAATAAATAAAAACCCTACCCATATTTATGCTACACCGGGTTTATACATTGTTAGTTTAATTGTAACGTCGGATAAAGGATGTGTCGACAATATTCAATTACCTGTAAATGTAAACCCAAAACCGAAAGCTGAGTTTGGAATGACCAATAATCCAACACTTGCATTGGAAACGGTTTACTTTAACGATTTCTCAACGCCGACTAATTCTGTTGTTGCCTGGAACTGGAATTTTGGAGATCAATCTTTTTCAACTGCGCAAAATCCAACCCATTTTTATCTCAACCAGGGAAGTTATTACGTCACCCTCACTGTTGCTGATGGTAATGGCTGCCGCGATTCGATTACAAAATCAATTGAGGTAACTTTATTACCATTAGTGCCAACCGCATTCTCACCAAACAAAGATGGAAGCAATGATGTTTTATTTGTAAGAGGCGGACCATTCGAAAAAATGAAGTTCAGGGTTTATAACAGCTGGGGTGAAATGATTTTTGAATCGGAAGATCAGAAAGTTGGGTGGGATGGAACATGGCGCGGAGCAGATTCACCAATTGGAGTTTATGTTTGGGTGCTTGATGTAGATATGTTTAACAATAAGTCGGTCAAGAAAACGGGCGACGTAACTTTATTGAGATAAACCAATGAAAAAGATAGTTGTTTACATACTTTTATCGGTCGGTTTTCTCGGAGAGGTAACCGCTCAGGATTTTCACTTATCGCTTTACGACGCATCTCCATTGTTTTTAAATCCTGCTATGACAGGTGTTATAGATGCGAAGTACCGCGTTCATGCCCAATACCGTAATCAGTGGAGCTCTGTTGCATATAAACCATATAACACAGCTTTAATTAGTGCAGATATGCCTAAAGGAAAATGGGGATTCGGTTTGCAAATAATCGAAATGCGTGCAGGTATTGGTAATTATAATGTTTTTCAGGGAATGCTTTCTGCAGCTTATACAGTTCCTCTGGATAAAAGAAAATTTCATCATCTCGCATTTGGTTTGCAGGGTGGTGTTACACAAAAACAGGTGGAGTATAAAATTTATACGTTCGACAGTCAGTACACACCAACTAACGGGGGGAGTTTTGATACCGGATTACCAACTAACGAAAAATTTTCAAGACAATCACAAATGTTGCCGCAGTTAAATGCAGGTTTGTTATATTTTATGTCGAAGCAGCAATCACGCGTAAATCCTTTCTTTGGATTTTCAGCATTTAATTTAACGCAGCCAAAGGAAACTTTTTTCGACCAAGCGAATAAATTACCAATGCGTTTTTACGGACATGCAGGTATAAGGATTAACATCAGCGAATTGTTGTATGTGCTTCCGAAAGTATTAGTGATGAGTCAGGGTACGGCTTTTGAACAGACTTATGCCTTAGATGCCGGATATTATTTTAAGAACGATAAATTTTTCCTGTTGGCAGGTTTTACTTACCGCGCCTTAGATGCCAGCATTGTTTATCTTGGATTAAGGAAAGACAATTATATTTTTAAGCTCGGTTACGATTTTAATACATCTACTTTAAAAACGGCATCAAAAACAAGAGGAGCTTTTGAATTGTCATTTACTTATTTGGCAGGCAAGAAAAATTTAAAAGAAGTGAGAAATTGTCCGCGTTTGTAATTTATGAAATCCCAACATCCCAATTTTCAAAACTGTATTTTTTTCAAGAGGCTTTTTGCTGCATTGCTTATTGCATTAAGTTCTTTATCATTCGGGCAATCGAAAAAGTTATGGATGTTAACAGCAGAAAATGCTTACAAGGCAAAAGACTGGGCTACGGCAGCCGTTTATTACGCCAAAGTTTTAGATGATACAACTGTTCTAGAAACTTTCGTCCTTCCCTACGAAATGCAAATGGTTAACCTAAAGCTAAAGTCATTGGTAAAGGTCCCCGAATTGCAATTACGGAGACACAGGAAAGACACAACAGGAGTAGGTAAAGACAGCGCTCAAACGATTTCTAATGCTCCTGCCGATACAAGCCGAAAACAAAAAGCAGCACCCAAATTCAATAAAATTACCAGTATCGATTATGTATATTGGAAATTGGCTCACTCTTACCGTTTAAATGCTGATTATAAGAACGCAGCGAAAACCTATAAAACCTGTGTTGAAAGAAATGCTGTGCCGGATGCCCGGTATTTCTATGGTCTTTCGTTAATGGCACTTAAAAAATACAACGAAGCTTTAGTTGAGTTTGATGAATATGTGACCCATAGTCCGGAAAACGATTCCCTAATGCGCGTAGCTGAGAAAAAAGAATCCAGTTGTTATTTTGCATTGGATACCATGTCGAATGTTAAGCGGGAAGTAATTGTGAGAATGTTCGACACACTTATATTTAATAAAGGTACTGCAAGTTTTGCCCCGCAATATTATTTGAGCCCTAACAAGATAATTTTCACGAGTGCACGGCGCAACGGTGTGGTAAACGATCCGGAAAAACAGGATTCAAAATACCTGTGTGATTTATATTATACAGAGTATCTCGACAGTATTTGGCAAAGGCCCATCAATTTTGGCCGGCCCATCAATACTGTATTGCACGAGGGAGCCGGAATGGTAACTCCTTTTGAAACGATGGTGTTTACAAGGTGGAGTGATGCAAACCGTGATGAGGTATTTATTTACATTGCCAGAATGAATGACGGCAAATTTTACGAAGCTTTCAAGTTAGGACCGGAAGTAAATGTGCCGGGAAAAAAATCAAAGGATCCTTATGTTAACTTTAATGGTACCCGTTTGTTCTTCTCCTCAAATCGTCCGGGTGGTTTTGGTGGATTTGATATCTGGTGTTGTATAATTGATGATGATGGAAATATTGGCGCTCCACGGAATTTAGGTAAGCAGATTAATACCGGTGGTGATGAGGTGTCGCCATTTTACCATAATGTTTCCAATACACTTTACTTTTCTTCAAACGGTTTGCCCGGAATGGGTGGCTTAGATGTTTTTAAAGCTTCATTTAATGTTGATGATTCGGTTTATACGTTCCCTAAAAACATGGGTGGTCCGGTTAACTCAAGTAAAGATGACGCTTACTTTATTATGGAAAGAACCCAGCAAAGAGGTTTTTTTGCCAGCGACAGGGAACCTTGTGAAGGCGGACATTGTTACGATATTTATGAATTCCAGAATGCGCCAATCTTTTTTGATTTGAGTGGTTATGTTTATGATGCAATAACCAACGATCCGATTCCCGGAGCACTGGTAACAATTAGTGATGTGCACGGTGAAGATGAACAGTTATATATTGTTACAGACGAAAAAGGTTTTTATTCCACCCCCTTAAAAGCGGACAGGGAATTTTTCCTAAAGGCGCAAAAAACAAAATATTTCGCTGATAAAGGGAGCAGGGCAACGAAAGGCTTAACCGAAACGGCCCATTTGGAATGGGATGCATTTTTGAGCAAGGTTCCTGATGGAGAAGTTGAAATTGAAGGAATCGAGTACGATTTTGACAAAGCAACATTGCGTCCAAAATCAAAAGAAAATCTTGATAAGATCGTTGATCTTTTAAATCTTAATGATAACCTCTCCGTAGCTATTAATGCACATACAGATGCGCGTGGTAATGATGCTTATAACGAGAGGTTATCGCAGGCACGTGCACAATCGTGTGTTGATTATTTGATTTCGAAGGGTATTAAAAAGGACCGTTTAATTGCTAAAGGATGGGGAGAGAAGCAACCAATTATTCCTGAATCTGCGATTAATAAAATGGTACCAAAAAGTCCCGAATTTGAAGCCGCGCATCAAAAAAACCGCCGTACCGCCTTTAAAGTAGTAGGTGAGAGCGCCCTTAAAATAATTAATAAGACCAAATAGTTAATATTTTCGTCCTATTACCTATTCTCTGTACACTAATTATATTAATTTTGATTAACTATAAAACATCCGCTTATGAAAAAATTATTTACTTTTCTTTTTACATCATCTATAATTTGCATTTCGGCTCAAACAACCATTTCGAACAGTAGTTTTGAAATGTGGGGCAATGTTTCTCCCGGAGTGGCCGGCGAGCCTACTGGTTGGTACTCTAATAAATCAGGCTCAAGTACTGCGCAATTAGGTCCTGTCATTTGTTTCAAGGATAATGCAATTGTTCATACCGGTACGGCTTCTGTGCGTGTTGAAACCCTAAACTATTTAGGTACTGCAGTAAATGGTGCCGTTACTACAGGCGTTATTAATGCACCTACCTTTACAAAAACTGACGGATACATTGGAACTGTAAAATACGGAACACCATCAGATATCCGCCGTATGGCATTTATCGGTCGTCCTGATAGCTTAGTTGGATGGTATCAGTATTTATCAGGTGGTTCAGGAGAGCAAGGCAAAGTGAGAGCTATTTTGCATACAGCTGATTATTATGATCCGGAAACACCAACAACTTATCATCCTGCATGTATTGCTAATAAAGTTGGCGATGCATTATTTTTAGGCTCTACTTCAACTTTTGCTACCTGGAAACGTTTTAGTGTTCCTTTTACTTATACAAGTGCAGCCATTCCTGCTTACATTATGATTAATGTTACCTCTTCAGCTAATCAGGCGACCTCTATTACAGGTAGCAAATTATGGTTGGATGATATTGGTGTTATATACAACTCAACAAAAGTGAGTGAGGTCAATAAGGAAACAAATGTGAAGGTGTATAGTCATGATAAAAACATGTATGTTGATTTTAGTTCACGCAACGAAGAACAAGCCTCTCTTATACTTTTCGACTTAACAGGAAAAAGCGTTGGGTCGTTTAAGATTGAAGGAAATAAACTAAACTCTTTTGATTTATCGCATCTTAACAACGGCCTTTATCTTTATCAGGTAATTGGTTCCGATTATAAAAAATCAGGTAAATTCATCATTGAATAATTTGTATTAGATTTATTAAATCCGCTTCCGGAAAGGAGCGGATTTTATTTTTTATTATGGCAAAGCATTTTCTCTTTTTTTTCTTTGTTCTTACGGGCGGATTTGTTTTTGCACAGCAAGGAACTTTAAAAGGAACTATAGTAGATGATGCCGCCAAAGAAGGATTGCCCGGCGCCACCATACAATTACTTAGCGACTTATCAAAAGGTACCGCAGCCGATGTTGAAGGAAATTATTCCTTGCAACTCGATTCAGGCGAATACAAAATTATTTGTGCTTTCGTGGGATTGAAATCCGACACTACAGAAGTTACAATTTATCCCGGCAAGGTTACAGAATGTAATTTCAAATTAAAGTCCAATGCCAAATTACTTGAAACAATTGTTGTATCCTCAGGAAAATTTGAGCAGAAATTAGAAGAGCTAACCGTATCCATGGAGGTAATTAGACCGAATTTAATCAATAATAAAAACACCACCAGTATTGAAACCGCTCTTGAACAGGCGCCCGGAGTTTCTATTATAGATAACGACCCTCAAATCCGTGGCGGAAGCGGATTTACTTTCGGAGTTGGGAGCAGGGTAGCGATTGTTGTGGATGGAATTCCTCTTTTAAGCGGCGATGCGGGCCGTCCGGAATGGAATTATATTCCTATTGAAAATATTGAACAAGTAGAAATAATTAAGGGAGCATCATCTGTGTTATATGGTTCTTCTGCTTTAAATGGTGTTATCAATATCCGTACAGCGTATCCAAGAAGCAAACCTAAAACTTTAGTAAATTATTCGGTTGGTCAATATAGTTTGCCCCGATTACCGGCAGATAACTGGTATGACAACTCTATTCCCGGTTACACAAATTTAAACGTACTGCATTCACGCATCATTAAAAACAATCTGGATTTTGTTTTAGGCTGTAATTTTAATGCTGACCAGGGTTATATCGGTCCGCCGCCGCCGGCTAAGTACATCCCTTCTGATCTAAAACAAAATTTTAACATGACAGATACTATTCAAACTTTCACGAATGATGATATGATGAAAGTACGTGGAAGAATGAATTTAAACCTGCGGTACAGATTTAAAAAAATAATTGGTCTGAGTGCCGGAATTAATTCGAATGTGATGCTCAATAAAACCAATATGGTAATGGCTTGGTTAAACGATTCGAGTGGATTGTATAGAGGTTATCCCGGCGCAGTTTTTCTTGAAAACCAGGTTCTTTTTAATGTTGACCCATTTTTACATTATAATCCCGGAAAAGGAATCAGTCATTCTTTAAACATGCGGATATTTAATACCAATAATGTTATTTCTAATAATCAATCCAACAAAGGGACCATGTACTTTGGCCAATACCAGTTGCAGCGGATTTTCAAAAATATTGATTTGGCTTTTACCGGGGGAGTTGTAGGTAACATTTCCTCTTCTTTTTCTAAATTATATGCTTCGAGCGGTTCGCCGAATAATAAAATAGTAAACGTTTCAGGATTTCTTCAGTTGGATAAAAAAATGTGGAATGTATTGAATATTTCGGGAGGCATCCGATACGAGTATTTCAAAATGAATAATCTGCAAAATGTTGTGGCGCCTATTTTCAGGGCGGGAGCCAGTTTGCAGGTATTGAAAGGAACATGGGTAAGAACTTCTTATGGTCAGGGTTTCCGTTATCCAACCATCACCGAAAGATATATTACCACAAGGGCGGGGCTCTTTGGTGTTTTTCCTAATCCCGATTTAAAACCTGAAACCAGTAAAAGTTTTGAAATGGGCGTAAAGCAAGGCTTCAAAATTGGCTCTGTTAAAGGATATATTGATGTTGCGGGATTTTATCAACGGTACAAAAATACAATAGAATATTTATTTGGAACCTGGGATAAAAACGTAGCCTTAATTGGTTTTAAATTTTTGAATACCGGCGATTCAAGAGTCCGTGGAGTGGATATGTCAACTGCTTTTTCCTCACCTGAAACAAATAAAAAATTTGGCATCACAGCCTTAATCGGTTATACCTACGTTGAACCTGTAAGCCTAACGCCGGATACAATTTATGCTCATTGCGATCCGATTTTTGGTCCGGGTCCCGGAATTGACCTGAGTTACAAAAAAGCAAGTATGGACACAACTGATAATATTTTGAAATACAGGTTCAAACATATGTTCAAGGCGGATGTTGAGCTAAGGATTTACAGATTTTCATTTGGATTTAGTTACCGTTATTACAGTGCCATGCAGAATATTGACAAAGCTTTTCTTGACTTGGAGGACTTAACGTATAATGCCAAAGAATATTTTTATGAAATAAAGGCGACAAATTACTGGCGGACGCATTTTGGATTTGAGGTTGTTGATTTAAGGTTTGGATGCAAATTGAACGAGCATCACAAAATTTCTTTTATAGTGAGCAATGCCCTTAATGCAGATTACTCCTTAAGACCAATGAAAATCGAATCGCCCCGCACGGCCGCTATCCAATATGTTTATTCGATTAATTAAAACGCTTCTGTTAATAAGATAAACCGCTTCCACGGCGTTGACTTTAACTAAATTTTTACTTTGTGTTAGTGAATTTATTCAACCTTATACGCGACAAGCACTCGTTGGTGTACAAAATCGCATTGTATTTTATCTCGGTGCTAATTGTTGCCTATTTAATGCCCTCAAAATTCGGGTATTCGGTTAATTCGGTGAAAGGATTAAAAATCTGGCCGTTTAAAAATCTGGTCACCG
>JAHEYE010000137.1 GCA_023251695.1 Sphingobacteriaceae bacterium
ACAATACACCGTATTCGTTACGGATGCAAACACATGTACAAATACTGCTGTTGCTACATTAGTAATCAATCCTGCGCCAATTCCGAATATTGCTTCTAACAGTCCGGTTTGTTTAAATGACAATTTGAATTTAACTGCAAGCGGCGGTACAACTTATAGCTGGATTGGTCCGAATGGATTTACTTCATCGTCTCAAAATCCATCCTTAGTTGCAAGTTCAATTTCTGTTGGTGGTATTTATCAGGTAACTGTTACAGATGCAAACTCTTGTTTTGCTACAACAACCATTAATACTATTGTAAATCCATTACCTGTGCCTGCTATTATATCAGGCCCTAATGTTGGTTGTGCTCCGTTATGTGTAAACTTTACAGTTTCAAGTACACCGGCAGCCGCACAAGCTTTCTGGACATTTGGTAACAGTGAATCAGTAAATGGTCCATTAAACACCATATCTTGCTATAACGCTCAGGGTATTTATACTGTAAATGCCACTGTAGTTGACATTAATGGTTGTTTGGGTGCTGCAACATGGACTGTTGAAGTTTACCCTAAACCTGTGGCTGATTTCAACCACTCGCCTATTAAACCAATCATTAATATTGACGGGGAAGTGATCTTTACAGATGCATCATGGGGTGCGAATATTGTTAGCTGGAACTGGTATTTTATGAATACAGCACAGTACACTTCAGTTGAGCAAAACCCTACCTTCATGTATACTGAAGCCGGTAATTATGTTGTTGCTTTAATTGTGAAGAGCGACCATGGCTGTATGGATACGCTACTCCGTCCGCTTGTTGTTGGTGAAGACTACGGAATTTATGTTCCGAATGCATTTACGCCTAATGGTGACGAATGGAACAACATATTCCAGCCAAAAGGATTTGGTATTGTGAAATACGAGTTATTTATCTTCGACCGTTGGGGCGAAAAAGTATTCCATACCAAAACCTTTGAAGAGGGATGGGATGGTACTTTCCAGGGACGTGGAACCAAAATATGCAAAGAAGATGTTTACACCTGGCTCATTACTGTAACAGATGTCTTTGGCAAATCACACGAACTCAAAGGGCACGTTACCCTCATAAGGTAATATCCTTTTAAATAAGCTTTTAAAGCCCCGCATGCGGGGCTTTTTTTGTCCCCCATAATGCGTGATAAAACATACCTTTTACAAATATTTTAGAAGGGTTTTTGAATTATTAAGCTAAATACGCTTAATTTCGTTTCTCATCAATATCAAAAACATGAAGACAAAATTTATTGTTTCAGCGGTGATTTATTTATTAGTTTTAGCTACTCCGCAAAAAACTTTTTCACAGGCAAAATTTGTGGAAGAAGTTAAAAAAACAGGAAACGAAATAGCAATTACTTACAAAAAATACATGTTACCAAATGGCTTATCTATTTTGGTGCATGAAGATCATTCTGATCCTGTTGCTTACGTTGATGTTACCTACCATGTTGGTTCAGCACGTGAACAGGAAGGCCGTTCAGGTTTTGCCCACTTTTTTGAACACATGATGTTTCAGGGTTCAAAAAATGTGGCGGACGAACAACATTTCAAAATTATTACTGAAGCCGGCGGAACATTGAACGGAACAACCAATACTGACCGTACCAATTATTTTGAGACTGTACCGAGTAATCAGGTGGAAAAAATGTTATGGTTAGAAGCTGACCGTATGGGTTTTTTATTGGATTCGGTTACACAAAAGAAATTTGAAGTACAACGTGCAACTGTAAAAAATGAGCGTGGACAAAATTATGATAACCGTCCGTATGGATTAGTTGGAGAAAAAGTTGGTGAAGCTTTATATCCGCAGGGGCATCCTTACAGTTGGACTACCATTGGGTATATTGAAGATTTAAACCGTGTTGATGTAAATGATTTAAAACGTTTTTACATGCGTTGGTACGGGCCAAACAATGCGGTTTTAACTATTGCCGGAGATGTAAACACGGATGAAGTTGTAAAATTGGCTGAAAAATATTTTGGTTCCATTCCGCGTGGCCCGGAAGTAAAACCTCAGCAGGTTACAAAAGTGACCTTGTCTGAAAACCGTTATATTCATTATGAAGACAATGTAAAGTTTCCTATGTTACGCTTTGCGTTTCCAACTGTAGCTGCAAGAACTGAAGACGATGCGCCTTTAACTGTGTTGGGTCAGATTTTATCGGGTTCAAAAAGTTCACCTATGTACGAGGCGTTTATCAAATCTAAAAAAGCAGTTTCGGCTAATTGTTATCAATACAGCAGAGAATTAGCAGGGCAATTTGAATTTGGAATCAGGGCGAATGCCGGTGTTGCTTTGACGGATATGGAAAAAGAATTAAAAACTACATTGGAGAAATGGGAAAAAACAGGTGCTACCGATGAAGATATTGAAAAATTTAAAGCCTCATTCCAAAGCGGATTGTATGATGGTTTAGCAACCGTTCAAGGAAAAGGTGCGCAGTTAGCAGCTTATTATACTTTCACAGGTGATGGAAATTATCTGAAAAAAGAAATCGCCGCTTATTTAAAAGTGACGAAGGCTGATGTAATGCGTGTTTACAATACATACATTAAAGGTAAAAATGCTGTTATTTTAAGTTGTGTGCCAAAAGGAAAAACTGAATTAAAAGCACACGATGAAACCTGGAAAATGTACTCCAGAAATATTCAGCAGGAAAGTGCCGAGTATAAAAACTTAAGTTATACAGAACCAAAAGATAATTTCGACAGAAGTAAAATGCCACAGGCAAAACCTGCTTCTTTAGTTCCGGTTCCTGATTTCTGGACTGATAAATTAAGCAATGGAGTTAGTTTAATTGGTGTGAATAGTAATGAAATTCCTAAGGTGAATATTTTAATCAGTTTTAAGGCAGGACACCGTTATGAACCTAAAGAAAAAGCGGGTATTTCAAGTATGCTTTCATCGATGATGGAAGAAAGTACAACGCAGCATAACTCTGAAGATATTGAAAAAATGCTCGATAAATTAGGGAGTTCGGTGAGTGTTAGTTACAGTAACGACGAATTATCAGTAAGTATTTCTTCATTAAAATCAAACCTGGATGCTACTTTAAAAATTGCGGAAGAAATAATTTTCTCACCAAAATTTGATAAAGAAGATTTTGAATTGGTGAAGAAAGAACAATTAGACGGGTTAACACAACAGCAAACTTCTGCAGCTAACATTGCAAGTAATGTTTATATGAAACTTATTTACGGACCAAATCATATTCAGGGAATTAATGGTGAAGGAACTCCTGAAACTGTTGCGGGTATCAGTTTAGAAGATGTAAAGAATTTTTACAATGGTTTATCCTCCAACGAAACTTCAATTGCAATAAGCGGTGATGTAAAAAAAGAAGAAGTGTTATCGAAACTTGGTTTTATGTCGAAATTAAAAAACAGTACGCTTACTATTATTAAACAGCCTGAAACCCCTTCGGTGCCGAAAACAAAAATTTATTTTGTCGATAAGAAAGGTGCTCCGCAATCTGAAATCCGTGTGGGTTACATGACGGATTTACCTTATGATGCGACCGGTGATTTTTTCAGAAACAGTATTATGAATTTTGCTTTTGCAGGAGCGTTTAACAGCCGTATAAATACTTTATTACGTGAAGTCCGCGGATTTACGTACGGTACACGCGGTGGTTTTTCCGGTGGAAATAAATATGCTGGTCCTTATACAATCAGTGGTGGATTCAGAGCTAACTCAACCGACAGCACTATAATGGATTTAATGACTGAATTAAAAAAATATGCTGATGGTGGTATTAAGGATGATGAATTAAGTTTTGCTAAAAATGCAATGGCGCAGGCCGATGCTTTAAAATACGAATCGCCTTTTCAGAAATTAGGATTTGTAAAACGTATTCTTGATTACAATTTACCTAAGGATTATGTGAAGCAACAGGCTGATATTTTAAAAACCATTAATAAAGATGAGATTAACCAGAGAGCAAAAAAATACCTGCCTTATAATAACATGATGATTTTAATTGTTGGCGACAAAGCCAGTAATTATGACAAAGTAAAAGCTTTAGGTTATGAGGTAACTGAGCTTGACCTTAATGGTAATGAGATCAAAACAAACCCTCCTGTAACCAAATAAAAGCTTAAAAGGCGACCTTTCCATGGCCGCCTTTTTTATATAATTAGGTGTTTTGTAATTTGTTTATTAAAGTACTGATAATCAATATTTTAACTAATTTATTTTAAACATTTTTTTCTTTTTAAAGCTTTCTGAATCCGGAACCTTCTTTTATGAGGTTTAATGGCTGTTTTTGACCCTGTTAGTCTAAAATAATGCCCCAAAAGCTTTGCGGGGTAAAAAAAACTTCATAGATTTGCACCCCTAATTTTAGGGAAAAAACGAATATTTTAGAACAGTGGACGCTTTAAGTTATAAAACAAAGTATGTGAACCAGGCAACTTCCAAGAAAGAATGGATACTGGTTGACGCAGAAAATCAGGTAGCAGGCCGTTTGGCATCAAAAGTGGCGTATTTATTACGCGGTAAGCACAGAGCTGATTTTACACCCTATTTTGATGGTGGTGCTAATGTGGTTATTATTAATGCAGAGAAAATCCGTTTTACAGGTAAAAAATTAACCGATAAAGAATATATCCGTTACACCGGTTATCCGGGAGGTCAGCGTTTTGCTACACCTAAACATTTATTAGCCACAAAACCTTCTGAAGTTCTTACTCTGGCGATTCATGGTATGTTACCTAAAAACCGTTTGGGTCGTCGCTTAAACACAAATGTTTTCATTTATGCCGGTACCGAGCACAAGCATGAAGCACAACAACCAAAAAAGATTGATTTAAATACAGTTAAAGCTTAATAAAGAATGGAAGTAATTAATACATCAGGACGCAGAAAAACTTCAGTAGCCCGCGCTTATATTACAAAAGGTAAAGGCAGTATTGAAGTTAACGGTAAAGATTATAAAGAATATTTCAAAACCCCAACCTTACATTATTACGTAACACAATCCTTAACCATTTCGAAAGCACTTGGAGAGTATGATGTGAAAGTGAATGTAAAAGGCGGCGGAATTACCGGACAAGCGCAAGCCATTCGCTTAGCTATCGCAAAAGCATTAGTTGAAATTAATCCTGAACTTAAAAAAGATTTAAGAGCTGAAGGTTTAGTAACCCGTGATCCGCGTATGGTTGAACGTAAAAAATTCGGTCAGAAAAAAGCACGTGCCCGCTTCCAATTCAGCAAACGTTAATATTTTAATACACGAAAAGAAATGCCTAGAACAACTTTTAACGAACTACTTGAATCAGGTGCACATTTTGGTCACCTTAAACGTAAATGGAATCCTGCAATGGCTCCTTATATCTACGCCGAAAAAAACGGGATTCACATCATTGACCTTAACAAAACAGTTGTAAAAATTGATGAAGCTGCTACAGCGCTTCAGCAGATTGCACGTTCAGGCAAGAAAATATTATTCGTAGCTACCAAGAAACAAGCAAAAGATATCGTTGCCGATAGAATCAAGCCTCTTAACATGCCTTATGTTACTGAGCGTTGGCCGGGCGGTATGTTAACTAACTTTGCTACCATCCGTAAGTCTATCCGCCGTATGAACCAGATCGATAAAATGGCGACTGATGGCACTTATGAAAATATCTCTAAAAAAGAACGTTTACAATTATCACGTGAGCGCGCTAAATTAGAAACTCAGTTTGGTTCAATCGCTGATCTTTCGCGTTTACCTGCTGCTTTATTTATTGTTGATATCACTAAAGAACATATTGCAGTTAAAGAAGCGAAACGTTTAAACATTCCTACTTTTGCAATTGTTGATACTAACTCAAACCCTAACGAAGTTGATTTTGCAATCCCTGCAAATGATGATGCTTCTACTTCTATTGCTTACATCTGTCAATTAATGGCTGATGCAATTCAGGAAGGATTAGCAGAACGTAAGATTGACAAAGAAACTCAGGCAGCTGAAGAAAAAGAAACTAAAGAAGAGTCGAAACACGAAGCAGAAGAATTAGCTGAAGGACTTAAAATTAAAGGCACTAAAGACGAAGAAGAAGCTGAAAAAGGAAGCGGCGCAAAACGTCCACGCAAGAGAGTTATGACCGCTAAAAAATAATTTAAACTAAATTTATTGAACGGTCATTCTGGTAACAGGTTGACCGTTTTTTTTGAGTGAAGCAGAACAAGTAAACTTCCCACTAATAAAAACAAATAAACACTAAAAATAAAACATTAAAAAATGGCAATTACAGCAGCAGAAGTAAACAAATTACGCCAGCAAACAGGTGCAGGTATGATGGATTGCAAGAAAGCATTGGAAGAAAGCAATGGCGATTTTGAAAAGGCAATAGATTTTTTAAGAAAAAAAGGTGCTAAGGTAGCAGCAAACCGGGCCGACCGCGACGCAAAAGAAGGCGTTGTATTAGCAAAAGTAAACGGTAAACAAGGTGTACTGGTAAGCGTAAACTGTGAAACAGATTTCGTTGCTAAGAATGCCGACTTTATTGCATTTGCAGAAAACGTTGTGAAAATTGCATTGGAAAAAAATCCGGCTAATATCGATGCTTTTAAAGCATTACCATACGACAGCAGCATTTCTGTTGGTGATAAATTTATGGAGCAGGTTGGGAAAATCGGTGAGAAAATTGATATCGGATATTATAATACTGTAACTGCAGACAAAGTGGTTGCTTACAATCACCCGGGTAACCGTTTAGCAGTTGTTGTTGGTTTTAATCAGCTTATTGATGATGAAGCAGCAAAAAATGTAGCCATGCAAACAGCAGCAATGGCTCCGGTAGCCGTTGATAAAGGTGATGTGGACACTACTGTTTTAGAAAGAGAATTAGAAGTAGCCCGTGAAGCTACGCGTGCAGAAGGTAAACCTGAAGATATGATTGAGAAAATTGCTCAGGGTAAATTAAATAAATTCTACAAAGAATCTACATTATTAAATCAGGAGTATATTAAAGATAACAAGATGACGATCCGCCAGTATTTGCAAAGCCTGAACAAAGACTTAACGGTGACAGGCTTCAAACGCTTCTCATTATCTTAATAATTTTTATTAATCCCGGCTAATTAGTCGGGATTTTTTGTCTTCGGCTACGCTCAGACAACGAATTGGGAAACTAAAATTTGTATATTTAAATCAATGATTCTGCGAAAATCTGCGGAATCTGCGGGAAACAAAACATTATGAAATACAAAAGAGTATTATTAAAACTAAGCGGTGAGGCCTTAATGGGGAATAAAGGTTTCGGGATTGATCAGGAACGTTTATTGGTTTATGCCAAAGAAATTAAAACGGCTTGCGATGCCGGTTGTCAGGTTGCCATTGTAATTGGCGGCGGAAATATTTTCCGTGGCATACAAGCCGAAAAAGGCGGTATGGATCGTGTGCATGGCGATTATATGGGAATGCTTGCTACAGTCATTAACTCGATGGCCATACAAGCTGCATTAGAAGGTTTAGGTGTTGAAACCCGCTTACAAAGCGCTATTAAGATGGAACAAATTTGCGAACCGTTTATCCGCCGGAAAGCTGTAAGACATTTAGAAAAAAACCGTGTGGTTATTTTTGGTGCAGGAACAGGTAATCCTTATTTCACTACTGATACAGCAGCAACATTACGCGCTATTGAAATTGAAGCGAATGTTATTTTAAAAGGAACGCGTGTAGATGGTATTTACACTGCGGATCCCGAAAAAGATAAAACAGCAACAAAATACGAAACCATTAAGTTTGATGAAGTGTACAAAAAAGGTTTAGAGGTAATGGATATGACGGCCTTCACTTTATGTAAAGAAAATAATTTACCAATCATCGTGTTCGACATGAACAAAGCCGGAAACCTTCAGAAATTATTAAAAGGTGATAAGGTTGGGACTTTAGTGGAAGTTTAATTCAGAATTCGGCAGAACGCCTGGGTTAGTTGGGAGTTAAGAGTTGGGAGACGAAACTAAATTAGCAGAGAAGTCACTAAATAAATCGTAACTCAGACTTAGGAAGAGCTCCTAAGCCAGTCAAGTCAGATAATTCAACTTTACCATTTTTATAGTCTATCCCCGAGAAGGGATTATTTTTTACGAGTGTCGGGCCATCGAGATCAACCCAATCGGCGTAAGCGGTTAATTGTGCTGCGGCAGAGATAGCGCAAGAGCTTTCTGTCATACAACCAACATTCAATTTCATGTTCTTTTCTATCACAAAATCAATAATGCGTTTTGCCTCGTGAAGACCTGCACATTTCATTAATTTTAAATTAATTCCGGAGAAAACTCCCTCTACTCTGCGCGCATCCTCTAGAGTCTTTACACTTTCATCAGCAATTGTAGGCAGCGGACTTTGTTCCGTTACCCAAGCCATATCATCCAGATTTTCTTTTGGCATGGGTTGCTCTACAAACAACACGTTTTTATCAGAGAACCAATTGATCATTTCCAATGCGAAGTGTTTGTCCTTCCATCCTTGGTTTGCATCTACAACTAAAGGTTTATCGGAGTGTTTTCGGATTGTTTCAATTATTTCTTTATCATTCGCACTTCCTAATTTCACTTTTAAGATATTGAAATCTTTAACTTCATTTATTTTCTGAGGAATTAAGTTCAGATCACCGATGCTAATTGTTACCGAAGTGTTTTTTGAAACCGGCTTTTCATAATTCAGATAT
>JAHEYE010000348.1 GCA_023251695.1 Sphingobacteriaceae bacterium
TTAACCGTAAAGCGGAATACGCTAAAACACATGTTGGAAAAGGCGCTTCGATTGGTGCAAATTCAACAATTGTTTGCGGTCATGATATTGGTGCGTTTGCTTTTATTGGTGCAGGTGCTGTTGTTACAAAAACAATTCCTGATTACGCATTAGTGGTTGGAAATCCTGCCCGACAAATGGGATGGATGAGCGAGTTTGGTCAGCGTTTGGAATTTGATAAAGATGGAAATGCGACTTGCAGCGAAAGCGGCCAGAAATATAAATTACAGAATAATTCAGTCAAAAGAATTTCATAAGTATGCCTAAAATTAAATTTGCAGTAGTTGGTCAGGGTCACATTGGCAAACGCCACGCCGAAATGGTGAGACGCAATCCGGATTGTGAGCTTGTTGCGGTGTGCGATGTTTTGCCTAAGGAAAAAATAGGTTTAGATGATCTTAAGGAAAAATTTTATCAGAGCATCGACGAACTTTTAAAAGCACATCCCGACGTTGAGGTCATGAATATATGCACGCCTAACGGTTTGCACGCCGAGCATGCCTTAAAAGCTTTGGAAGCCGATAAGAACGTGGTGGTTGAAAAACCAATGGCACTTACAAAAGCCGATTGCGAAAAATTAATTTATACCGCGCTTCACCATCACAAGACCGTTTTTTGTGTGATGCAAAACCGTTATTCGCCGCCGAGCATGTGGCTAAAAGAAGTGATTGAAAATAAGATTATGGGCGATGTGTACATGGTACAATTGAATTGCTATTGGAACCGTGATGGCCGTTATTATAAAGCCGGAAATTGGAAAGGAACTTCCGACCTCGATGGCGGAACGCTGTTTACTCAATTCTCACATTGGATTGATATCATGTATTGGCTCTTTGGTGATATAAAAAACATTCAGGCAAAATTCTCCGATTTTAATCACCGTACTTCAACGGCATTTGAAGACAGCGGCTTTGTAAGTTTTGATTTTGTGAAAGGCGGCATCGGTTGTATTAATTACAGTACCGCTGTTTGGGATAAAAACCTTGAATCATCGTTAACCATTGTGGGAAGTAATGGAAGCGTAAAAGTTGGCGGACAATACATGGACCAAATTGAGGTTTGTAACATAAAAGATTATACGATGCCTGAATTAGCACCAACCAATCCTGCGAATGATTATGGCGTTTATAAAGGTTCGGCTAACAATCATAATTATGTAATTGAAAACGTGATTGAAACATTAAAAGGAAAAAATAAAATTGCTACTAATGCGTTGGAAGGATTAAAAGTGGTCGATATCATTGAACAGATATATGCATTAAGGCCAAAGGCAGTTATTAAAAAATTAGCATCAAAATAAATATGGGTATCTACGAGAAAATAGTAAAGAAGGAAGCGACCATTGCGGTAATAGGATTGGGTTATGTTGGACTTCCGATTGCTTTGGCTTTTGCAAAAAAAACAAAGGTAATCGGCTTCGACATTAATGAGAACAGGGTTAACATGATGAAAAAAGGCATCGACCCGAGTTATGAATTAAGCAAAAAGGAATTCGAGAAATCTGACATTAAATTTACCCATAAGATAGAAGATCTGAAAAAAGCTAATTTTTTCATTGTCGCAGTTCCGACTCCTATCGATGAACATAATTTACCGGATCTAAGACCTTTAATTGCTTCTTCAACGACGGTAGGAAAAGTTCTTAAAAAAGGCGATTATGTTGTTTTTGAATCAACAGTTTATCCCGGTTGTACCGAAGAGGATTGCATTCCTGTTATAGAACGCGAATCAGGTTTAAAATTTATGAAGGATTTTAAAGTCGGATATTCACCCGAACGGATTAATCCAGGCGATAAAGAACGGACCATCACCAAGATTTTAAAAATTGTTTCGGGTTGCGATAAAGATAGTTTGGAGAACATTGCTAAGACCTACGAAATTATTGTGGAACCCGGAACACATAGGGCTTCGTCGATAAAAGTTGCAGAGGCTGCAAAAATTATTGAAAACACACAGCGCGATGTCAACATTGCTTTAATGAATGAATTGTCAATCATCTTCTCACGTATAGGTATTAATACGTATGAAGTATTGGAAGCTGCCGGAACAAAATGGAATTTTATGAAATTTTCTCCCGGTTTAGTGGGCGGACATTGTATAGGCGTGGACCCTTACTATTTAACTTATAAAGCGGAGGAGTTGGGTTATCACGCACGCGTGATTAACAGCGGCCGTTATGTGAATGACAGCATGGGCTTTTACGTGGCAAAGACCTGCGTAAAGAAAATCATTGCCGCCGGAAAAAACATTTCAAAATCGAAAGTACTGGTGATGGGCGCTACGTTTAAAGAAGATGTAAGCGATATCCGTAACAGTAAGGTAGCAGATATTGTAAAAGAATTAAAATCATTTGGTGTGAAAGTTGAAATTGTTGACCCGCATGCGGAAAGCGATGAATTGAAACATGAATATGGTTTTGGATTGAATAAATTAGGAAAAGGTTACGATGGCGTTATAGTAGCTGTAAACCATAAGGAATATAAAGGTTACGATGATAAATTTTTCTCTTCAATCTTAACCAATAACGGAATTGTGGTAGACGTAAAAGGTTTGTACAAGGGAAAGATTAAGAAGTTTACTTACTGGAGTTTATAAATTAATTAAAAATGTAGAGTGTAGAATGAAGAATTAATTTTTCATTCTTAATTCTCGATTCAAATGAAAATTCTAATTACAGGAGGAGCAGGTTTTATCGGGTCA